>DASSWV010000434.1:0-3791 GCA_035704545.1 Pelobium sp. | reverse complement strand
TAAGTTCCAACAAAAATCCCATTAAAAATGATCAAAAAATTATTATCACTCAGTCTTTTTCTTTCCTGCTTAGCGCTTTTCTCTTGCGGGCAAGATCACGTAGAAAGCACAAACTGGCTCACAAAATTTAAAAAGGCGGGGCAAAGTACTGTGGTTTTAAACAATAGTAATTTAGTAATCCCACTCCAAAATCTCGAAAAAAGAAAAATAGCAATGATTGATTTGGGCTTCAACCATTTTTTGGTTTTTGATAGCCTTTTAAACAAATACAGCAAAACAGAATTTTTTAACGGGAGTACTTATAGCGCTAACCAAGAGTTCAACAAACTACAAGATGACCTAAAATATTTTGATACAGTAATCATCGGATTATCAGATGTTTCCGTATTTAACGCTAGTGTGCTGGAATTGATCCATCAGCTTGACCAAAAAAGGAATCTGGTTATCGCTCTTTTTGGCGATCCTAAGAGTTTAACCAAACTCGAAGATATTAATGCGCCCATAATTTGGTCGCCCTTCCATACAGATGAAGGCGCTAATTTTTCTGCCCAGCTGATTTTTGGGGGCGTGGGAACTACAGCGGTATTGCCACAAAGTTACAGCGAAAAGTATCAGGCTGGGGCCGGAAGTAAAATCAAGAAAATCAGGTTACAATATACCGTTCCGGAAGATGCTGGCCTAAACATCAATGATTTAAGGCAAATAGATGCAATTGCTGCAGAAGCCATTAGTAAAAAAGCAACGCCGGGCTGTGTGGTATTGGTAGCCAAAGATGGTAAGGTGATTTTTAATAAAGCCTACGGAACACATACTTATGATGACGATTCCCAAAGAGAACAGGTGGATGATATCTTTGATTTAGCATCTATCACAAAAACATCGGCAACTACTATGGAAGCGATGCGGCTTTACGAAAACAATCAACTAAACTTAGATACGGCAATAAGCACTTATCTGGCACAAACCAGAAATACGGATAAAAGTAAAATCAAAGTACGAGAACTGTTGTTGCACCAAGCAGGCTTCATTCCCTACATTCCGTTTTACGCATCAATAGACCCAGAGGATTTCCGCTTAGATTCTTCTGAAACTTACAACGTTAAAGTTGCCGATAGCTTTTACATGAAAAAGAATTACTATAAAGATGTGATGTGGAAGAAGATGCTCGACAGCCCCGTTAAAACTCGTGGAAAGTACGTTTACAGCGATTTAAGCATGTATTTTATGCAGGAAATTTTAGAAACCATTACCAAAACGCCTTTAGAAAAATACGTTGCTGCTAACTTTTACAGGCCTTTAGGTATGTACACTACAGGCTTTAACCCACGTTACCGTTTTTTAAAATCGCAAATTGTACCTACAGAAGATGACACTTATTTTCGCAAAACTTTATTGCGAGGTTTTGTTCATGATCAAGGGGCGGCAATGGTTGGTGGAGTCGCTGGTCATGCTGGCTTATTTTCCAACGCCTCCGACTTGGCAATTTTATATCAGATGTTATTAAACAAAGGAACTTACGGTGGCAAAACCTACTTTAAACCCAAAACTGTGGAGCTTTTTACTGCAAAGCAATCTGATTTAAGTCGGCGTGGTTTAGGTTTTGATCGTTGGGACCCAGAAACGGAAAAAGAATATCCATCAAAATTGGCATCACCACAAACCTTTGGACATACCGGCTATACCGGTACGGCAGTTTGGGTAGATCCAACAGAAAACCTGGTTTATATCTTCCTTTCAAACCGGGTTAATCCGAAAGTAAACAACAGGCTTTCTACCTTAGATATCCGCCCGCGGATACACGATGTAATTTACCGAGCCATACAAAAAGCTAAGTAGAACGAACAAAAGGGCTTAGTATTTGTTTATCAATTATTATGTATAAAATAAACCCTAAAAATGCTTTTCAAAAAGTAGCGATAGCTCTTGTATTGGCATTTCTTATTACCTCGTGTTCAAAAAAGGTACTTAGTCCCGAAATGCAAAAACTGCAATCGCAAGAAGAACTTTTAGAACTCAACACCAAGCTTAATAAGCTAAATCTATCTTTAGAAAAAGAACTTGAAAATGTAAAAAAGCTAGTAGCTGATGTTAACAAAGCAAATGAAAAGGCAAGTGAATCTGCAGAAGAGGCAAAGAAGCTTTCTAGCGATTTGTCAAAAAACCCGGGTGATTCCCGTTTAGCCAAAAAAGCAGAAAGAGCGTCTAGAAGAGCTGCTAGTGATGCAAAAAAGGCAAGAAAATTAAACGATGAACTAGCGGACGCTAACGATGATGTGCAAGATTACCAGAAAGAAATTAGCAGCACACAATCAACATTGAGCGATTTAAGTTCGAAAATCGATTTTGTGCCCAATCAATAGTGATGTATAAAAATCGGCTCAGTTTTTTAATGTTACATTAAATTTACCTTATTACGCGTTAAAAACCGTTAATTTTACGCCATTATTTCAAAATCATAAAAATGAAAATAGGGATTGTTTGTTATCCAACATTTGGTGGGAGTGGCGTTGTAGCTACAGAATTAGGTAAAGCATTAGCAGATAATGGGCACCAAGTCCATTTCATCACATACAGTCAGCCTGCAAGGTTAGATTTTTTTTCAGAAAACCTTTTTTACCACGAAGTTTCTGTTTCGCAATACCCCCTATTTGATTACGCACCGTATGAGCTGGCACTATCCAGCAAAATGGTGGATGTAGTGAGGTTTGAAAAATTGGATATTTTGCATGTGCATTACGCAATTCCACATGCTTCCGCCGCATTTATGGCCAAACAGATTTTAGCCACATACAATATCCATATCCCGGTAGTTACCACATTACATGGTACAGATATTACCCTGGTGGGCAGGGATGTAACTTTTAAACCTGTGGTAACTTTCTCCATTAACCAATCTGACGGGGTTACCGCAGTTTCCGAGGATTTGAAACGATCAACCTATGATCATTTCGAAATTACCAAAGACATTAGGGTAATTCCTAATTTTATTGACCTCAACCGCTTTAGTTTAAAACCCAAAGACCACTTTAAAAAAGCAATAGCTCCACAAAATGAACGCATTATTGCACACACTTCCAACTTTAGAAAAGTGAAGCGTACGCAGGATGTAATGCATATTTTTAAGCAGGTTTTAACAGAAGTGCCTGCCAAATTGTTAATGGTGGGCGATGGTCCAGAACGTGTGAACTGTGAGCAGCTTTGCAGAGAATTAAATATTTGCGAACATGTAAGGTTTTTAGGAAAACAGGAGGCTGTTGAAGAAATTCTTTCAGTTTCAGATCTGTTCTTAATTCCCTCCGCATCAGAAAGTTTTGGGTTGGCGGCATTAGAAGCCATGGCCTGTAAAGTACCAGTAATTTCCTCAAATATCGGCGGTTTGCCCGAGCTTAATATTGATGGCGTAACTGGTTTTATGGATAACGTTGCCGACGTTGACAGTATGGCAAAACATGCGATTTATATTTTGCAAAGCGATGATCGTTTAAACCAGTTCAAAGAAAATGCTTTAAAAAGAGCTAAAGAATTTGACTTGAAGCATATTTTGCCAAAGTATGAGGCTTTTTATAACGAGGTAATTGGAGCTAGTAAAGCTGCGGTGGCTTAACCCGTCATCGCAAAGCTGAAACGTAGGGATAAAGCGGTGGCACTGTGGCAATCTCTGGGTTTCTTTGCACAAGCCCAATTTACCGCCTGTATTTTAACAAAGTTTTAGCCTACGTAGGTTACAGATTGCGTCGTACCTCCTTGCAATGAACGGAACTTAGCTTTTCTCTCTCCTGATTCTGTTTAAA
>DASSWV010000414.1:0-3395 GCA_035704545.1 Pelobium sp. | reverse complement strand
ATCTTATCTTTCTTAACAACTCGCTTTTTATTTAAACTTAATGCCTTTTTTAATACTACAGCACCTAAAATCAAAGTGTATAAAGAGATTAATGGCTTTGTAAAGTGGTTATATTCTTCTAATGAAGACAGTAAAAATGCACCACCAACCGCTCCCAAAATCCCCGGAATGATCAACACCTTAAAAAGCTTCTTGTTAACATTACCCATTTTAAAGTGCATCCAGCCGGCAATTCCATTACTTAATATTTCTGAAATATGTACTGCGGTACTCGCCGATGCGGGTGGTATGCCCATGGATAAAGAGAATGTTGTGGAGGTGACGCCGTAAGACATTCCTATTGCGCCATCAACCATTGCAAACACAAAGCCCGCCGTTAAAAACCAATAGAACTGCGGATTTATTCCTTCTACATAGGCTCTAAATTCTGGTTCTTCTTTCCAAATTACATAGAAGGTTAAAGCTGCAAATAACACCACCATTGTCCAGATGGCGAAACTTACCTTAAACGGCGAAAGTTGTGGCTTTTCTTCTTGTTTTTTTATTAAACCAGCTGTAGCTTGGTTCATCGCTCTTACTTTATCAGAAAAATCTCCGCCCAAAGTAGAACGCAACTGGCTCATGTTTTCTAAAGTTTCATCAATTTCTTCAGGAATGTTTTCATTTAAAACTTCCTTGATTCGTTTTGCAACTGTTGGAGATTTGCCGTTTGTAGAAATCGCTATTTTTAAATTACCTTTTTTTACGATAGAACCTAGGTAAAAATCGCAAAGATCCGGAGTATCAGCAACGTTTACCAAAATCCCTTTTTCTTTAGCTAAAGTTCTGATGTATTGATGCAGCTCTTGGTTATCTGTTGCTAAAATCACCAGCTCGGCTCCCTGCAAATCCCTGTCTTCAAATTTTCTTTCGAACAGATTGATACTGGGAAAGGTGGCCGCCAACTCTTTCACTTCATCTAAAAAACGGTCTGCTACAATATTAACTTTAGCTTGCGGACTATTATTAAGTATTGCACTCAGTTTTTCTAAACCCACATTACCGCCTCCAACCAATAAAGTCTGGAAATTTTGGAGTTTCAAGAAAATCGGAAACAACTCGTTCCCGTTTCCCTTAACTTTCATATCAATATTTGGAGTTGTTGAATTCATACAAGCCTTTACAAGGCATTTCCTCAAATCTTATTACGCTGTAACGGGTTGTTCTCTAGAGTTTTTAATTTTATTCATAAAATCATTTGCTTGCGCTAAATAAGCTTCGGCAAAAGCTTCACTCGGCTCGTTTTTGTTGATTTCTAAAACCATTTCTTTAAGGCTTTCGATACCAAATTGACCAGCATAGTTCTCGTCAAACGCATTTAAAACGCCAATTTGAGTGCTTTGACTTACACCTTTATCTAACAATAAAGCTTTAGCACCACTAACCATTGTATTGTAAGCGTGGTAAATTGCATCTGCCCAAGCTTTAGCATCGTAAGATTCTACGGCCCAGCTATATTTTTCTTCTGCTTCGTACATTAAAGTTGCTACTAAATCAATGATCACGCCGGCACACTCGCCAACTCCAATCGCCTTCTCGTATTTCTCCTCATGTCCCCAATCAATATATTCATCATCTTGAACGTTTGATTGGTCAGCAATTGGTTTCAACATTTGGTAAAAATAGTCTTTACCTAAATCATCATAATACTGGTGGAAGCTTTGATAAATAGCACTTTTTTCTTTATAATCATCTAAAATGGTACGTAAAACCTGAGGCGCTCTTTTAGTGGGCACTTTAATCACTTTATCCGCTACTCTTCCTTCACCGTTTCCTACAATACCACCACCTATTAAAACTTGAGCGGTAGGCATTACTTTGCCATTAACTTTCATCGAGCTTCCGTGAAAACCAATATGCGCAATACCATGTTGGCCACAACTATTCATACAGCCACTTATCTTTATCTTTATTTCTTTATTGTAAACGAATTCCTCGTATTCCTCATAAACTACCGATTCTAAAACTCTGGAAAGCTCCATTGAATTTGAAATACCTAAATTACAAGTATCTGTACCGGGGCAAGTAGTTACATCGGCAACACTATCATGACCGGGTTCTACCAAGTTTAACTCATCTAAGGCTAAATATAAAGCAGGTAAATGTTGTGTACGAGCATATTTCAATAACAGGCCTTGGTTAATGGTCACACGCATTTCATCTGCTACTAACGGACTAATACTTGCCACAAATTTTCTGGCAACTGTTGTGGACATATCACCAGTTTTGGCTTTTACATAGACCCCATGAAAACCCTTTTGCTTTTGTTCAAAAACATTGGTAGCCAACCACATTTCGTAGGCCAGTTTTTTATCCGAAGGAATTTCTACATTAGTAACAACTGCCTCTGGGATCTGCGGAAGCTCCACCGCATCCCTGTCAATTTTATATGTTTTAACCTTACCTGCAATAAGCTCGTCTTTAGCCATTTCTAAAAACTCATTAAAACCCACTTTGTTTAATAAAAATTTTAAACGGGCTTTATTTCTGTTAGCTCTTTCACCGTAACGATCAAAAACTCTTAACACAGATTCTGAAAAAGGAATAATTAAATCTTCATGTAAAAACTCGTAAACCACCTGACCAATAAAAGGTTGAGCCCCTAAACTACCACCTAGCATTACTTTAAAGCCCCTTACTTCTTCACCGTTTTCAATTTTCAATTTTGGAATAAAACCAATATCGTGAATAAACGAAATAGCAGTGTCGTCATCGCTAGATGAAAAACCGAATTTGAATTTACGTCCCATTTCTTGACATATTGGATTACGTAAAAAATATTTAAAAAATCCATATGCGTAAGGAGAAACATCAAATGGTTCTTTTGGGTCGATACCTGCCGTTGCAGATGCGGTTACATTTCTAACTGTATTACCACAAGCTTCACGGGTAGTTACGCCATCTTCTGCAAGCATTGCCCAAAGCTCAGGAGTTCTGTCTAAACTTACATAATGTATCTGAATATCCTGACGGGTTGTAAAGTGCAAGTTTGAAGATGCAAACTCATCAGAAACATCGGCAATTTTTAAAACTTGTTTAAACGTGATTTTTCCGAAAGGGATTTTTATCCGCACCATTTGCACACCAGGCTGGCGCTGGCCGTATATTCCACGAGCTAGTCTTAAACTTTTAAACTTATCGTCATGGATTTTACCATCACGAAAGGCTCTTATCTTACGTTCAAGATCAATAATCTCTTTTTCAACTACTGGGTTTTCAAGCTCGCTTCTAAAACTTAACATAAATCTATAAAATAAAACACCTCTTCTTATAATTACGGAAGAGGCTTACTAATAAAAAAGTTTTTAATTCCTCATCTAACTTTCTTCTCTGGGTCGGCAAAATTAAGCTTTGCA
>DASSWV010000393.1:0-5573 GCA_035704545.1 Pelobium sp. | reverse complement strand
AAGTTTAAGCCTAAACCAATTTTTCTTTCGTTTTCGGCTTTGCCTGATGCTTGTTCGTATAGTTTTTTGGTAAGTTCATCAATATTTTCTGGGTTAAAAAGGTGTGCAGCGTCTTGAGCGATTTCCTCCATTGCTGTTCCTTTACTGGTAATTACTGGAGTTCCACAACTGAGCGCTTCTATTACTGGCAATCCGAACCCTTCAAAAAATGACGGATAAACTAAGGCTGTTGCATTATTGATCAACAGGTTTAAATCTTCGTCGGTCACATTCTTATTAAAAAGAACATCACGCCTAAATTTCATTTTTTTCAAATATTTCACAATTGCAACAAGTTGCCAGGATTTACGCCCTACCAGTAACAATTGATGATTCAATTCCGGATTTTGTGTTTTAAAAGCTTCAAAAGCTTTCAATAAATTTAAAACGTTTTTACGCGGATGTATTGCTCCAACATAAATAAAATAAGGGATTTCATCTTTCAGGAGCTTATCGGTTTGTCTAAACGCAGATGAAACTCCGTTATAAACCACATCAATTTTATCAGCATTTAGCTGATACGTTTGCATTAAGTCTGCTTTACTAAACTCCGACACCGTAATAACCCGAGTGGCCTGTTTTGCAAATTTTGGAAAATAATATTTATAATACAGCTGGTGTAGCCAATCCACCCCGTTTGTGATATGTTCAAAAGCAATATCGTGGATTACCGAAAGCGTTTTGATATTACCGGTTAAAGGGATAAAACCATCGGGCGAAAGCAAAAGATCTACTTTTTCTTGTTCCAAAACTTTTGGCAAACGATACTGAAACCAGATATAATACAAAAAAGGATGACGGGCTTGTGGGTAAACTACAACACCTTTAACATTGGGCGCAAAAATAAATTCGGGGTCAAACTTTCTATCGAAACAGAAGATAAATTCCACTTCCGGGTGGTTTATAACCAGCCGACGCAACGTTTCAAAAGTAAACCTGCCGATTCCTTCTAAGTTATCTTTAATTAATAATCTGGTGTTTACGGCTATTCGCAATGTGTTGACGCTGATGAATTGCTAAGATAACCAATGCAGGCGCATATTAAAATTGCTGGTTTATTATTATTGGTTTATTTTGGCATTACCAATGGATAATAAAAAATTCGCCAGTCGTGTTACGTTACTAGTTTTGGTTAACCTGCTGGTTAAGATAATTTGGATTTTTTTTATCGAACGGAAAGTGCAGTTAAATGTTGGTTTTCAAGATTTCGGACTTTATTACAGTGTTTACAGTTTTACGCTTATTTTGGGCGTAATTAACGATCCGGGCTTAAATAATTACCTTATCCAATATTTAAGCAAAGGCAAGCACCACACTCAACATATTGCAACGCTTTTTTATCTTAAAACTTTTTTAGCTGGTATATATATAATTATCACCTTTTTAGTGGGATTATTGCTCGGCTACAAAAACTATGATTTATTGGGCTTACTGATAATGTATCAAATCTTATATTCTTCTTTAAACTATTTGCGAAGCTTTTTAAAAAGCTATCAGTTGCTTAACGCAGAAATAGTTGTTTCGGTTTTAGATAAGGGTTTGTTGATCATAGCGTTTTTACCTATACTTTATTTCAACAGCAGTTTCAGCTGGACAATCAATTTTTACATCACCACTCATTTGGTTGCGCTTAGTATTTCCCTCCTAATGTGCGGCTACTATCTGCTTATCCACAAAATATCAATTCTGCCGAAAGCAAAAATCAAATTAAATTTTTCGGTTATTAAAAGAATAGCTCCGTTTGCAGTTTTTGCTTTTCTGGTACTTGCCTACAACAAAATTGACACGGTAATGCTTGCCAAAATGCTCCCCGATGGGAATATGCAAAATGGGATTTACGTAGCGGCTTATCGGTTTTTAGATGCCACCAGTATGCTCCCTATTTTGTTCGCAACGTTGTTTTACCCCATAATTTGCAAAATCATTTCAGACAGCGCTAAAGTAAATGAAGCGGTCAAAAACAGTCTTTCTGGGTTAATTCCATTAACAATTATTATTTCAATTGTAAGTTGGTTTTACAGGTTTCAAATAATGACCTTACTATATCATCAAAATAACAGCGAACAGCTTTCTTTAATTTTTGGTGTATTGATGTTAAGCTTACCCTTAATTGTAGTTTATTATGTATTCAGCACCGTTTTTACAGCGAGTAACAATTTGAAATTATTGAACCTGATTTCGGCGGGCGGATTGCTGATCAATATTGGCTTAAACATTTTATTAATTCCAGTTTACCAAGCTTTAGGCGCAGCAATTAGTTCTTTAGCAAGTTTTTGTTTAATTGGTTTGGCGTATGCCATTTTTTATCATTTACATTTTAAAAACACTTTTCAGCTATTCCTCTGGCTTAAAATACTGTTTTTTGCCTTATTGTTAGTTCTCTTGGCATATTTGATAGGATTCCTTATACAAAACTGGATCCTCGGTTTTATCCTTTTTGTGTTTGGTTCACTTGTTTTAGCAAGTTTATTTCAATTTTTTAGATTCGAAAACATTAAAGACGTCATCAGCTTAAAGCCTTAAAATCTTAAAATTAAAGCATTAGCTAATTATTTCTTTAAATTCACGGTTTCAATTTTATATGGAGAATAAAAATACAAATTTTGACATGGTTGATGTTTTAAAGACTGGCTTAAAATATAAAAAGCACATCTTTTTCATTACCCTTTTCGGGATGATTGTCGGCGTAATCACTGCGTTTTTAATCAAACCGAAATATGAAGCATACACTGTTTTTTACGTTCCGGGAAATAACTCCATTTCAAAATCTTTACTCGCTGAAAATAACCTGGAAAATTTTATGAGTTATGGCGATGAAGATCAAATTGACCAAACTTTAGAGATGTTGAATTCCAACGCTTTAAAAGACAAAGTAATTGCAAAATTTGATTTGATCAATTATTACCGCTTCGGCAATGACACAAAATACCCTAGAACAAAAGCTAGAAAAAAATTAGAGGCTAACACCGACTTTAAACGCACCGATAACTTAGCGATAAAAGTTGCTGTAAAAGACGAGGACCCAGTGTTAGCAACAAACATGGCCAACTATATTTCACTGTGTTTAGATAGTATGCGAACTAAAATTAGGCAAGCCCGAGGGCAACAAGCTTATGAATTAATCAAATTGCAATACACTAAAAAACAAACCGAAGTAGATTCTATTTTAAAGGAATTGACGCAAATTAGGGAACAGGGAATTTTTGATTATCAAGCACAATCTGAGGTGTTGAGTAAAGCCATCATTACCGCACAAACCAATGTTAAAGCAGAAGAAGCTAGGCTTAAAGTATATCAAAAGCACCGAAACAACCTGCCGGACAGCACCCTAATAAAAGATGAGGGACGTTTTGAAGCTGCGAAAGCAGGGTATCAGGCTATGAAACCTACCGTGGCCAATTTCGGAAAGTTAAGTGGCAAATACTTAGAGTTAGAAGCCGTTTAAGAAAAAGAACAAGAATCTTTAAACAACCTCCAGTTAAGGTTTGAAGCTGCCGAACTGGATTATACCGGCGTTATTTCACAGCAATTTTTAATAGAAAAAGCAACTGTTCCAGAAAAAAGCAAATACCC
Source organism: Pelobium sp. (assembly GCA_035704545.1). GTDB lineage: Bacteria > Bacteroidota > Bacteroidia > Sphingobacteriales > Sphingobacteriaceae > Pseudopedobacter. The sequence goes on along the minus strand of DASSWV010000393.1, from coordinate 1,961 downwards.
AAATAAAACATTATTTGTTTTTCTGTTTACGATTTCTGCGTTTGTCATTAGTTTTTTATTTGTTTTTTATTTAGAGTTTGTTGCACCACGGTTTAAAGAGTAATGTGGGGTTTAAATGCTGACATTAAAACGCTTTATGGCGGAAGTATTATCCTCATTTTATTAGGTGCGGTCTTAGTATTTGAGCTTCCGGAGTATTACATTTTAGCATTGCCGTTGTTAACCTTATTAACCGCTTTTTTTTTAGCAAGGATAGAAAACGTTTATTGCTTGGTTGCTTTTTGTACGCCCATTTCCATAAAATATATGATAGGCGACTCGGGCGTCAATATCCCTAATGAACCTTTAATGTTGCTTTTTATGTTGCTTTTTCTGGCAAAAGTGTTCAAAGACTTCAACAGTATCCGAACAATATTAAAGCATCCACTTACTGTTTTAATCTTACTAAACCTAGTTTGGCTACTTATTACCTCTATTACCAGTACGTTGCCAACTATTTCGTTTAAATTTTTGTTAGCTAGGGTATGGACAGTAATATTTGGTTTTTTTTGGGGCTCGCTCATCTTCAGAAAAACCACAAACATCAAATCTTTTTTTATCGCATTCGGACTAGGTTTATGTTTGGTAATAGGTTATGCCACCGTTAATCACTATGCCGTAGGTTTCTCCCAAGAAAAAAGTATGCTGGTAATGCGCCCCATTATGGATGACCATACCGTTTACAGTGCAGTTTGTAGCATCATTTTAATTTATGCTTTAGTACTGCTAACTTTTAAAAACCACAGGTTAACTTTAACCAGTAAATTGCTTCTTTTAATTTTTATAAGCCTCTGTAGTATTGGCATTGCACTATCCTACTCAAGAGCGGCTGTTTTGAGTTTAATATTTGTTTTAGGCTTTAGCTTGCTGTTGAAATGGAAAATTAGATTTAACACCCTACTTGTCTCGCTTTTTCTTGTGTTGGGTCTCGCGTTTACATTTGGCGAGCAGGTTTACCAAAAAATAAAATTCAACAATGCTGTTTCTGGCAAAAGTATAGCTACTGATATCCGCTCTATTTCTAACGTGAGGACAGATGAATCCAATGTTGAGCGTATAAACCGGTGGGAATCTGGCTACAGAATGTTTTTGGAGAAGCCGTTTTTAGGATTTGGCCCGGGCACTTATATGTTTAATTATTCGGCCTACCAAAGAGCACATGAGATGACCAGCATCAGCACCACTCACGGAGACATGGGCTCCATGCACAGCGAGTATTTTGGCCCATTGGTAGAAAGCGGTGTCATTGGTTTTTTGCTTACAATGGTGCTTTTTTTAAGCTACATTTTTATATTGATGCAGGTTTACTACTATTCAGCAACTCAAGAAATTAAAATGTTATCCCTCGCAATTTTATTAGCCATGCTAAGCTATTTTTTCCACGGATTACTTAATAACTTTTTAGATCAGGATAAAATTGCGGTGATTTTTTGGGCAATGATGGGGATGGCTGTTGCTCTAGATTTGGAAAACCGAAGTAGAAAAGTTTCTGATTCCAGAGATTGAAGAATTGGGAAATTTGAATGCTGTGTTGGCTCTTGATTCTTTTTTAGTAACCACAAAGAACACAGAGTCATTTTTCGCTGAGTTTACAGAGGCCGGCTAGTCAATAAATGAATGGAGATAGTTTAACCGCGGAGGGCGCAGAGTTCACAGAGCTAGTGGTTTGGCGTTCCTGAGCTTTATTTCTTAGGCTTTTACTCTTCTTTTTTCGGCGTTTTAAATCGCGGTTTAAAACCGGCTGGTTTTGTTACAACTGGTGTTTCTTCTTTTGATATTTCAGGCTTCTCTTCTTCAACTTTTGGCGTTGATGTGGTTTGTCCTGCTTTGAATCGCGGTTTAAAACCTGCTGGTTTAGCTATAACAAGTTTTTCTTCTGCTGATGTTTCTTCTTTTATAACTTCCGTTTTCTCTTCTTCAAC
>DASSWV010000330.1:0-2978 GCA_035704545.1 Pelobium sp. | reverse complement strand
ATAAAAATGCCCAAAATGAGTGACACCATGACTGAAGGTGTTTTAGCAAAGTGGCATAAAAAAGTTGGTGACTCGATTAAAGCTGGCGACGTAGTTGCCGAGATTGAGACCGACAAAGCAACGATGGATTTCGAGTCTTTTCAAGAAGGGACATTGCTTTATATAGGTGTAGAAGAGGGGAAAGCTGTGCCAGTTGATGGTTTAATTGCGGTAATAGGAGAAAAAGGAGAGGATTATTCAGCAGCGTTAGAAGGTGACAAGCCGGCAAAAGTTGAAGAAGAAAAAGCACCGCAAGAAGAAACTAAAGACGAAGCGCCACAAGCCCAAGCTAAAAAAGAACAAACAGAAAAAGAAGATAAAGAAACTCCAGCAGTTGATACTTCAAAAATAGAAGCTAACATTATTAGAATGCCTGCCCTAAGTGATACCATGACGGAAGGTGTGATTAATAAGTGGAATTTTAAAGTTGGCGATAAAGTTAAAGCCGATGATAGCCTTGCTGATGTTGAAACCGACAAAGCAACCATGGAAGTGGTAGGTTATGAAGAAGGTACTTTGCTATATCTTTCTGTTAAAGAAGGTGAAGCAGTGCCTGTAAATGGTATTATTGCGATTGTTGGTAAAGAAGGAACAGATATTACGCCTTTGCTAAATGACAGCAAACCAGTGGCGAAAAAAGAAGAAAGCAAATCAGAAGAAAAAACTTCAGCAACAACGTCAGATGCAACAACTGCCCCGGTTAAAGAGGAAGTTAAGGAAACATCGTCTGACGATAGCAGAGTAAAAGCTTCTCCTTTAGCTAAAAAATTAGCGGAAGATAAAGGCATTAATTTAAGCGATGTAAAAGGAAGCGCAGAAGGTGGGCGAATTGTAAAAAAAGATGTTGAAGGTTACACACCATCAGCAAAACAAGAGCCGGCTACTGCTGCTCCAGCAAGTTCCGATGCACCAGCACAAAAAGCATCAGCTCCAGTTATTCCACAATATGTTGGCGAAGAGCGTTTCACGGAGAAACCAGTTTCTCAGATGCGTAAAGCGATTAGCCGTAGCTTGTCCGAAAGCTTATTTACAGCGCCTCATTTTTATTTAAATATAACTGTGGATATGGATGGCGCTATGGCTGCCCGTACGCAAATCAATACAGTTGCACCGGTTAAAGTTTCTTTCAACGATATCGTAATTAAAGCGGTGGCTGTTGCCTTAAAACAACACCCTGCGGTTAATTCATCTTTCAGAGGAGATAAAATCCGTTTTAACGAGCATACAAATATTGGCGTTGCTATGGCAATTGAAGATGGCTTGTTGGTTCCAGTGATTCGTTTTGCAGATGGAAAAAGCTTATCACACATCTCTGCGGAGGTAAAAGACTTCGCACAAAAAGCAAAAGCTAAAAAACTACAGCCTAAAGATTGGGAAGGTTCAACTTTTACTGTTTCTAACTTAGGGATGTTTGGTATTGATGATTTTACATCTATCATCAACACTCCGGATGGTGCAATATTATCAGTTGGTGCAATTCAGCAAGTGCCAGTCGTTAAAAACGGTGCAGTTGTTCCAGGCAACATCATGAGATTAAGTTTAGGTTGTGACCATAGAGTAATTGATGGCGCAACAGGAGCTAAATTTTTACAGACTTTAAAAGCATTATTAGAAGCGCCAATTACTTTATTGGCTTAAGTTTCTTTTTAATTTTTTTGATAAGACCTCGTCCATTTTTCGGCGAGGTTTTTTTGTGGTTTTTTTTATTGATTTCAATCAAAAATCATTTCTTTTGTATTAAAACCTTCAAATATGAAAACGAAAATTTTGAGTCTTTTAATGTTGTTTGCCTTTGTGTTTTTGAGTTGCAAGAAAAATGAGGATAACGCAAGTGTTTCTCTCACTTCAAAAACTTGGAAAAGAGCGTTGATTGATAAAAATACAGCGACTAACCCTTCAGGAAGTGTGATGTATTATGCTCGACAAGATTGTGAGAAAGATGATACTTTTAAGTTTGGTGAGGATGCTAAACTCATTATTAATAAAGGAAGTTCAAAATGCGATGCAAGCGAAGCACAAACGTTAACCAAAAACTACAGTTTTAATGCAACCACCAAAGAACTGATAATTAACGGAGATAAGTTTACGCTGACAGAGATAAGTAAAACCCAATTAAAGTATTATACACCTTTGCCAACAGTCAGTGGAAACGCACAATATTTAGTCTATATATTTGAGTGAAAATTTATAGAATCAAAATACAATATTAAAAAAAATGAGTTTTTGGTCGCTACAGATCTAAACTGAACCAATATAGCCACCTAATGCTGTGAAATCCACGTCCTCTATGATTGAAATATCGCCAAATACAATATCCTAATTTTGGAACTGTCAGACTAAATCGAAGAGGAATAAAAATTAAAATAGAAATCTGCTCCGGACAAAAACACACCGCGTTACGGTATTCCAAATAACCTATTCCTCAACCCCATTCAGCTTACTATGCTTATAGCTATAACCAAAGTAAACTACCAGCCCAACCCCAAGCCAAATCAAAAATCTCAACCAGTTAGTGTAACCTAATTCAGTCATCAAGTAACCACAACTCAGTAGGCCTAAGACTGGGATTAGTGATAGATTTTTGGTGAACGATAACACACTTACCACTAAAGCTAAAATTAGGTAAAGATACAGCGGTAGCCGTTCCCTGATGACTAACCATCCATGGCTGAAATCAAATTGTTTCAAAAGATCATCGTAAAAGAATGCAATAACACCAGTAAATAACAGAGGAACAATAAATTTACTATTGATGTAAGGCATCCTAAACCGTTTTTTCCCATCGTTAACTTCAGTGTCAGCAGGTAAGAGTAATACCCCCGTACAAACCAAAACAAAAGCAAACAGAGTTCCAATGCTGGTCAAATCTGTGACCTCGGTTAAATTCATAAATAAAGCAGGTATTGCAACCACAAAGCCAGTAACGATAGTTGCAAAAC
>DASSWV010000313.1:0-2005 GCA_035704545.1 Pelobium sp. | reverse complement strand
TCAAGATTGCTGGTACCTGCTTTTTTCTCGTTCTGCTCTTCCAGCATTTTAATGATACCGTCAAAATTGATCTGGTAGTTTTGAACATTCCATTTGTTGTATTCTACAGGAACTGTAATTAATTCTTCAGTTCCATGAAGTAAAATATCAATTGCCTTGGCGTCGAGTTTTTCAATCGGTTGTGATAAGGAGAAGTTGTACTTTTTGCCCAAAGCTTTAATCACTTGAAAAATCCAGGTTTCGCGATAATCGCCCAAAGGTGCTAAACCTCCATTTAAAACACTTAGTTTCCTGTTAGGGATAACTGATTCTTCATCCACATCAAAAATATAACCTAAACCATCACACTCTGGGCAAGCGCCATAAGGTGAGTTGAACGAGAAAGAATTGGGTTGAGGCTCGTCATAAGAAACGCCTGTTGTTGGGCACATTAAATATTTAGAAAAGTGGTAACTGTTGTTTTCTTTATCGGATATTTTAATGATGCCTTTGGCAATTTTTAATGCTGATTGGATGGACGTATATAAACGCTTTTTGTCTTTTTCTGAAACGATTAGCCGATCAACAACGGTTTCAATATCGTGGATTTTGTACCTATCTAACTGCATTTTTGGTACTACATCTATAATTTCGCCATCCACACGTACTTTTAAATAACCTTGTTTGCGGATTTGCTCAAAAAGTTCTCGATAATGCCCTTTACGCCCTTTTACAACTGGTGCTAAAATATTGATAGGTTTTCCGTCAAACTGTGATAAAACTTGGTTCATAATCTGATCTTCAGACATTTTTACCATTTTTTCACCGGTGTTGTAGGAGTAAGCATCGCCAATACGGGCGTAAAGCAACCTTAAGAAATCATAAATTTCTGTGATTGTTCCAACAGTTGAACGTGGGTTTTTGGAGGTGGTTTTTTGTTCTATCGCAATTACCGGACTTAACCCCGAAACTTTATCTACATCTGGTCGTTCCATCCCACCCATAAACTGACGAGAATAGGCAGAAAAAGTTTCCATATACCTCCGCTGACCTTCGGCGTAAATGGTATCAAAAGCCAAAGAAGATTTCCCAGAACCACTTAGGCCAGTAATTACTACTAGTTTATTCCGTGGAAAAGAAATATCGATGTTTTTTAAATTATGAACTCTGGCTCCGTAAACTTCAACCTCACTTTGTTCGCCCAAATCAATTGGCTTTTCACTCATAGCTTGCTTTCTTATTTACTACAAAAAACTACAAAGTCTTTTGTTTAAATTTTTGCAAAAATAGCTAAAAAACAGCAGAGTTTTGGGCAATGCTTATTCTTTGGAATGTCATTTAAGATCTGAAACGTTATTAGAATTAAGAACCTTTATAGTTAAGTATTGATGAACGATTTATATTTTATTGGGTTCAACCCTACAAACCTTTCTTTCAGTTTTTGAATCACATCTTCTTTAACTTGCTGATGCAGTTTATCAGCACTATGACATCCGTTAAAAATAGTGGTGACCAAACCCTTTCCTTTATCAGGATGTTCTTTCCAGCTACTTTGAATTGCCCATCTGTTCTCATCTCTTACTGCTGTGCTTTGCTTTTTTAAATTGCCCACCATAAGCTAAGCGTTCAATTTTTCCTGTATAAAAGCAATGATCTTTTGACTTTCGCCGGGTTCAAACCAAACTATTCCTTCATTCTTTTTAAACCAAGTGATCTGTCGTTTGGCAAAGTTTCGGGTATTCTGTTTTAACTTTTCGATCGCCTGTTCTAAAGTCCATTCTTTATTGAGATACTTGAAAATCTCTGAATAGCCAACTGTTTTTAAAGCATTTAAATGCTGATAAGCTTGCAAAGATTTCACTTCCTCTACCAATCCTTCTTTAATCATTAAATCAACCCGATGGTTAATCCTTTGATAAAGCAACTCTCTATCAGTGTTTAAACCAATTAATACAGTTTTAAAATTCCGATGTTTTGGTTGCTTTTTGCGGAAAGATGAAAAGGATTTGCCAGTACTTAAGCAAAC
>DASSWV010000550.1:0-4612 GCA_035704545.1 Pelobium sp. | reverse complement strand
ACTTTTTCAACCATCAAGCTGTTTTCAATTAAGTAAATCGCTTTTTTAACAGCAGTTTCTTTATTTCTTAACTGCGAACGGTCGTTCTCGGCTGTAACAGAAAAAAACCCGTCGTTGTTTATTCGGTTGGCCAGTTTTGTTTTGATCCTCGATAAACTCTCCTCAGAAAAAACATCTGTAGCATTTACATCCCAAAGTAATTCCACCTTGGTTTCTACTTTGTTTACATTCTGTCCACCCTTTCCGCCACTTCTCGAAGTTTTAAAACCAAACTCCTTTTGCAAAAGCTCTTTATTAAATTTCATTTTAGTACACGATATTTTTTAACCACATAGATTCTGTGTTGATTTCCAAGTGAAATATTAATTTTCTTTACATTTGTATCTTAAAGGCAGTCAAGAACTAGCCTGTATAGCGCACTATGCAATTTGCATCTGTGCGCTATTCTTTTTTATCAGATATTCTTTGTCATAATCCGTCTTGTTTTTGAATACGGTATACATCATCTCAAGTAGTTTTCTTTGTATTGCCACCAGTCCTTTCATTTTTATTCCATGTCTGGCTACTATCCTAGCATATATCTCTTTAAACCTTTCGTCCCACTTTACCGCTGATAACGAAGGGAGATACATTGCTTTCCTTAAATTCGTATTTCCTTTTTTTGAGATACGCGGTTTTGCATGGACTGATGTGCCAGACTGTTTTTCCTTGACATCCAGACCTGCATAACTGCTAAGTTGCTTTTTGTTCCTTATCAGCTCGAAACCATTAGTTTCTGCAAGTACGATGACCGCTGTCAATTCGCCTACGCCACTTATACTCGAAAGTCTTTTTACCTGGTCTTTAAGTTCACTGTCCCGGTTTACCACTATCTGTATATCTGATTTGATTTCCCTTTCCTGTGAATTCAGAAAAGCTATCCTTGCTTTTATCCTTCTCACACTGTCTTGATTTGGGTAGGCTTCTGATTCTTCTGCATGTAACTGGTTCTTCACCATAGAGCGTTCCTGTACAATCTGATCTCTTTCCCTAGTGAGCTGTTGAAGGTTTTTATAAAGTTCTTTTGGGCGGTGCCACCTTTCCAGTTTCCTCTCCAGACCAAATTGAGCTATTGCTTCAGAACAGGTCTTGTCGGTTATTGTCTTGGTGTCTAAAGTTCGCATATAATTGCTGATCTTGTTCGGAAGGACAATGCCCAGCTCAAAACCGTTCTCATCCAAATAATAAGCTAACTTTTGATGGTAAACGCCTGTTGCTTCCATTACATAATGGATATTCAAACCGCTATCTGTCAGTTTTGCTGCCCAGGCTATCAAGTCTTTTATTCCCTTATCGCTGTTCTTAAAAATCTTGTAGGCATACAGCTCTATAGTGAAATCTTCTAACGTCCTGCCTAAGGTCACTACCAGTTCCTTTTGAGCTACATCAATCCCCAATACTTGTTTTGATACTCTTTTCATCTTTCATTTTTTTTTAATCATAATTGATGAATCTCCCTTCGTCTTCTCTCCTGGTTGGATATTCTGGATACTATCTGTATAAATAGTTCCTTACATTCTGTTCAAACTCGAAAAGATAATAAAGAATGAGGCTGTTTCTATGTGCCAATATACTTCCTGAGTTATTTAGGATCATATGTGCTCTCATTCTTTTATCAATTATGTCTGCAAATTTATAGCTTTGTAAACATAGGAGATATATGGGTTTTATTCATACACCGCATTTACAAGAGTTTTTTAAGATGTTCAAAGGCATTGCAATAGTTTCATATCGGCGATGTGCAGAAAATTTATTTTCCTGTTTAATAGCTATTTCTCTTACACTATACACAGAATCTATGTGGTTAAAAAAAATGTCCTGTACTAAAAATTAAATCCTATTTTTATTACAAAACAAAACTTATGAAAATTGCACTCTTCCCCGGTTCATTTGATCCAATTACTAAAGCACACGTTGATATTTTAAAAAGATCGTTACCTCTTTTTGATAAAATTTACATTGGAGTTGGGACCAACAGCACCAAGCAATCTTTGTTAAGCATAGAACAAAGGTTGGCAATGATTAGCGCCGTTTTTACAGACGAAACTAAATTAGAGATTGTGAGCTATGAGGGTTTAACTGTAAATTTTTGTAAAGAAATAGGAGCATCACACATGATAAGAGGAATTAGAACCGTATCTGATTTTGAGTACGAAAAAGCAATTGCTCAAATGAACCACTCCTTAATCCCAGAGATTGAATCTATTTTTATTGTGAGTAAACCGGGCTATTCTTCCATCAGCTCAACCATTGTGAGAGACATTTTACGTTATGGAGCTGATGTTTCCCAGTTTGTGCCAAGTGCAGCAATTCCTTTTTTGAAAGGCTTGGGGTAAGGTTAGGCTTAACTCTCCTGCATTTCAGGGCTATTTATAGGAGAGTTTTTATGATCTTGATTGACCGGTTTAATTGCCATTTTTTGAATATCATTTTCTTGAGATAGCTTGTCTAGCTCTTTAAGCTTTTCTTTATGAATATCGGAAGGATCACCAAAGAGAAAAAACATTTTTCTTTTGAATCCTTTTGCATCACGAACATCCCTCCAAATATCAATCACCTCATGGAAATTGACATAAAATGGATTTCCTTTTTTCTCTAGCTTATGAGTAAGTCCATAAATCACTTTTTCCTCTTCTGGCTGATAAGTGCCAAACATTCGGTCCCAGATAATAAAAGTAGCTCCAAAATTTTTGTTGATATACTGTTCTTGTGAACCGTGGTGTACGCGATGGTTAGAGGGTGTTGCAAAAATGTACTCAAAAGCCCAAGGAAGCTTTCTGATATATTCTGTATGCACCCAAAACTGAAAAAGCACCGCAATTTGGTTAGCCACAAAAAACACCAATGGGTGAAATCCTGATAAGGCGACCGGCAAAAAGAAAACAATTTTAATGTGCTGGATCCAGCTTAATCTAAAAGACACAGTTAGGTTGTAATTTTCTCCGCTATGGTGCACCACATGAGTTGCCCACCAAAACCTTTGGTGATGAGAAATACGGTGCGACCAGTAACTGCAAAAATCTAAAAGAATGTAGCATGGTATAAGCGTCCACCAGTTTAAATGCATTCGCCATGGAAGCAGATTATAAATCACAACTACAATAAAAAATAGTCCGAATTTCAGCAAAAAAGCAATAAAAACATTTCCTAAACCTACAAAAATAGACGCTACAGTTTCTTCCTTTTCATAAATATCACGGTGTTGTTTTTTGGCTACCAACCACTCAATAAGCACAAACAGAAACATCACTGGTGCGGCCCAGACAATAATTTCTGGTGCCTCGGCGCTTAAATTTGTTAGGGTTTTTAAATCAATAGGTGGTGCGCCAAAAACATCAATGTTCATATAAAAAATTATTGTGCATTAACTGAAGGTCAAAACTAAACAACAGCTAATCATGCAAAGGTGATTATCAATAGATGACGATCCTTGCGTCAATTAATTAGATAGGAAGCCTGTAAGATAAATAAATTTAAGTAGCATACCTAATTCACTTACGTCAAAAACACCGAAGTTGCTGACCAACCATCAAATAATCGATTGCAAAGCAATTCTTAAGCCTCTCAAAATCATCAGGGTTGTTGCTTATTAAACCGGATAAATTTTCACCTCAAATCAAATAAACTATTCACTCCTAAAATCTTTTTGCACAAAAAACCTTCGGCATGGTCAACCTGGATTGAACGCCCATACTCTCTTGTTCTCCCAATAATCAGATCCATAAACGCAGGGTTAGATATATAGGTCTGCGGTTCGTTGATATTTACACCTTCCACAAAAAACTGTGTTTTATATGCTCTTATAGCTGCTACCTTCTGGTCCATAAACTCAGAAATATCAATAACAATATCTGGTTTTATATAGGTGTCCTGAATTAAATGCATCAGCAACCTAGGCCGATGGGGCTTTTGAAGAACGCCGTTCTCACGTGTTTCGATTTTTTGTAGACCCGATAAAAAGCAGGAATCATTAACTAAGTCACAGGCTCTGCCATGGTCTGGATGCCGGTCGTGATAGGCGTTTGTGATCACAATCTCTGGCTGGTACTTACGTATTGCTGCAATCACCTTTAGTTGGTGCTCTTCGTCATTTCTAAAAAAACCATCTCTAATCCCTAAGTTTTCTCTTACGTCAAGCCCGAGAAGCTTAGAAGCGTTTGATGATTCTTCTTTCCGAGTTTCCGGTGTGCCTCTGGTTCCCAACTCGCCACGGGTTAAATCAACTATACCAACTGATTTCCCTTCTTTTTTATGCTTTAAGATAGTACCTGCAGCCCCTAATTCCACATCATCCGGATGGGCAACAATAAACAATAAGTCTAGTTTCATAATTTAAAAAGTAACAAGTAATAAGTTTCAAGAAAGCAGACGGAATAAAACATATTAAAAATTTACAGCCTTACGCTTTTAGCCTTCAGCCTCTCCCAAAAGCTTCTGAACTTTCTTTTTTATCCTTGCCGAATTGGGTTTGGTAAAAGGATAAAAGAAATCTACCAACTCTCCATTGGCGTTTATTAAGTGCTTGTGGAAATTCCATCGCGGTGCCGAGCTGGTTTTTCCATTTAGCTTTTTG
>DASSWV010000285.1:0-7497 GCA_035704545.1 Pelobium sp. | reverse complement strand
TTCATGGGCATTTCCATATTTGATTGGCCACCTAAAATCCAAACCTCGCCAATTAAAATGTTTTTTAAACTAATGTTGTTTCCATTAGTAATGTTAATCTCAAAAGGGCCTCCAGCTTTTGGAGTTTGGATAAAAGTTTTCCATTTGCCTTCGTTGTTAGCTTTCGCCGAGTAGTTTTGGTTATTCCAAGATGTTTTAATATTTACTGTTTTTCCAGCTTCGTTCCATCCCCATATGGCAACTCTCGCCTCCTGTTGTAAAACCATGTTGTCTGTGAAAATAGAAGCTAATTTTGGCTGTGTAAATCCAAATTTTACTGTAAACAGAAAAACAACAATCAATAAGGTAATGGAAATAAAGCTTTTTCTTTGAGGCATTTGCATTATGGTTTTATTATCGCTTTTAATTAAAGTAGCAAATTCAAATCGAATCTGGATTTTTAAATTAAAGAGACTTAGGTTTGTTTTCGTTTCATACAAATATTATAAAAATTTTATATTTGAATGTTATTTTCACATATAAATTTTTTATATTTGATAATTCATAAGATGAATTACCTGGTTTTGACCAAATTTAGCCAGTAAACCTATAATAAAGTAATGATAAAGCCGAGACAAATAAACTGCCTTTTCTTCACCATTTTTCTAATCGCATTTGCCTTTTCTAGCAATGCCCAAATAGGGAAATCCAATTTACAACTTTTTATTTCTGTCGACAAAAATGCCAGCGAACGAGTTCGTTTTGGGGTAGAGCGATTAAGTAAAACCTTAACTGCACACAACTATAAATTATTACCTAAAGCATCTGGCAAAAACACGATGCAGATTGTTGTAGCCAGCAAGTTTGACGCTACCTTACCAAAAGAAGGTTATCAGATTACAAAATCTAATGCTACAATAAGTATAAAAGCCCATGATGATTCGGGTTTACTTTATGCGTGTTTGGATTTAGCGGATAGAATAAATTCTACAGGTAAAATTCCGGAGCAACTTTCCGTAACAGACCATCCCGAAATGGTTTTGCGAGGAACTTGTATAGGCATACAAAAACCAACTTTATTGCCCGGTAGAGAAATTTATGAATATCCATACACCCCAGAATCTTTTCCGTGGCTGTATGATAAAGATTTATGGATTAAATATTTGGATATGATGGTTGAAAACCGTTACAATTCCTTGTATTTATGGAACGGGCATCCTTTCTCTTCATTAGTGAAACTTAAAGACTATCCAGAAGCTTTAGAGGTTGATGAAGCTACCTTCAAAAAGAACGAAGAAATTTATGAGTTTGTTACTCAGGAAGCTGATAAACGAGGTATTTGGGTAATCCAGATGTTTTATAATGTAATTGTACCTAAACCTTTCGCGGATAAAAGAGGTTTAGCAACGCAAGACAGGAACAGGCCTATCGTTCCGGTAATTGCAGATTACACCCGTAAATCAATTGCTGCGTTTGTAGAAAAATACCCCAATGTAGGTTTGTTAGTTACCTTAGGAGAAGCAATGGAAGGAACGGGGCAAATGGATATCGATTGGTTTACCCAAACCATTTTACCGGGCGTTAAAGACGGACTTAAAGCTTTGGGAAAAACAGAAGAACCACCAGTAGTTTTAAGAGCCCATGATACCGATGCACCAGCAGTGATGAAGGCTTCTTTGCCGATCTACAAAAATTTGTATACCATGGCAAAATACAATGGCGAGGCTTTAACAACTTACACTCCTCGTGGTAAATGGGCCGAATTACACCGTACCTTAAGCAGTATTGGAACAGTGCAGATAGAAAACGTACATATCTTGGCTAACTTAGAGCCTTTTAGATACAGCTCACCAGATTTTATTCAGAAATCGGTACAGGCAATGCATTCAATTTACCATGCCAATGGTTTGCATTTATATCCACAAGCTTCTTATTGGGATTGGCCTTATACAGCTGATAAAACCGATAAAAGACTATTGCAGATTGATAGAGATTGGATGTGGTATAAAGCTTGGGCCCGATACGCTTGGAAAGCCGACCGTCCAAAAGCAGAAGAAAATCTTTATTGGAGCGAGTTGATGAATCAAGGGTTCGGTACCAACCAAAAGGCTTCCGAAAACATCGTAACCGCCTATGAAGAAACTGGGGAAATCTCTCCGAAGCTTTTACGAAGAGTAGGTATTACTGATGGTAACCGACAAACTTTGACTTTGGGAATGCTAATGACGCAATTTATCAATCCTTTCAGATATGGTTTGTTTACTTTGATGTATGAATCTGAAGCACCTGAGGGTGAAATGATTATAGATTACGCAAAAAAAGAATGGAATAATGAACCTCATATCGGCGAAACTCCAATACAGGTAGCTAATGAAGTGGAGCAACATGGGAAAATCGCTGTAAAGGCAATAAATGCCGCAAGTGATGGTGTTACAAAAAACAAGGAAGAGTTCAACCGTTTGAAGAACGATATTTATTGCTACGATGCCATGGCGAAGTTTTACGCCAACAAGATTAGAGCAGCAGTACAAGCTTTAAGGTTTAAATACAGTGATGATATTGACGATTTGGAAAAAGCGGTGCCTTTGTTGGAGCAAAGCGTGAAGGATTATGCGATATTAACTGACCTTACCAAAGACAGCTATCTTTATGCAAACAGCTTGCAAACCAAACACCGCAAAATCCCGATGCGTGGCGTGGATGCAACTTTTATCCACTGGAAAGAAATGTTGCCGGTTTATCAAAAAGAACTGGATGATTTTAAAAAACATATAGCGGAATTACGAGCCGAAAATAGTGGAGATAAAGTAAAAATTGATGCGCTTAAAAATGCAGATGTGAAATTTTTATCCAAAAATCTAATGGTTTACGATTTGGAAGAAGGCGCTAAAATCAGCAAAGGTGAAACGGGTATTATCAAAGATTTGGCGCCGGAGCTTAAAGGATTAAAAGCGATCAGACTAGGTAAATCCGATCAGATTATGTACGGAACGCAGTTATCCTTTGAAAATGCCAAACCTGTGAAAGTTTTGGTGGGTTACTTTAAAGATACTCACAGTGGTGAATTGGCTCCGCCGGTTTTGGAAATTGATGCCAGCGCTAATAATTTTGGACAATCAGAGATTAAAATTGCCAATGCCATTAAAACCGGTTCGGGCAGATTAATCAATGTGCATTCATTTAGCTTCCCAAAAGGGAAAAACACATTAAGCTTAGGAAAAGGAGCTGCTTTAGTTTTAGGTTTTATAAACGATGATGAGCCGTTGAGGATCCATAATGCAGGTTTTGATGGAAGCGGAAAAGATATTGATTGGTTATTTGAATAATAAACCATCATGATTTTTGCCAAAACCCGCAGGGGAATGATTATCAAATCATGATTGCTTCATCACCATTAAAAAGCAAAAAATAAACAGATGAAAATGATGAGAAAAATTATAACGAGCTTTCTTTTTGCTGGGATATTTGCAGTCCAAGCATCTGCACAGGAAAAAAGATTGGTATTAAAGCCAGAGTTGATGAAAAAAGACATCGGCTATTTCAACTCTCTAGATTCGGAAGATGTGGTAAACGCCATTTCTAACGAAAAAACTTATGAGTTTTTATCTAAACAAATCCCTCTTTTTGACTCTCCGGATTCTGCCATCAATAAAATATATTATTACCGTTGGTGGACTTTAAGAAAACATTTAAAAGACACGCCAGACGGTTTTGTTTTTACCGAGTTTATTTTGCCGATGAAACATGGTGGAAAATATGATGCCATTAGTAGCGCTGTGGGCTTGCAACTTAACGAAGCCCGTTGGTTTTACAATCCAGAGATTGCAAAGCAGTACGCCAATTTTTGGTTAAATGTTGATGCAAGAGAGAAAAACCCACATCTCCATAATTTTAGTAATTGGTTTGCGTGGACCATGTTGGATATTTATAAAGTAGATCACGATTTAGATTTTGTGAAAAGAAATCTTCAGGCCTTAAATACGGATTATAAAAAATGGGAAAACGATCGTCAGCTAAAAGATGGTTCTTTCTGGCAGTATGATGTAAGAGATGCCATGGAGGAATCTATAAGTGGCGGAAGAAGAGAGAAAAACGTTCGTCCCACTATTAACAGTTACATGTACGGAAGTGCAAAGGCAATGAGTACGATGGCTAATTTGGCAGGTGTGGATAGCTTGAAAATTAAGTATCAGCTCAAAGCGGAAAGTTTAAAAAACATTGTTGAAAATCGTTTATGGAACAACGAATCCGGTTTTTTTGAAGTAGAAAAAGAAAAAGGTGGTTTTGCGAACGCTCGGGAGGCTATCGGGTTTATTCCTTGGTATTTCAACCTCCCCGCAGATGATAAAAAGTACGAAGTTGCTTGGCATCAGCTAACCGATACGGCAGGTTTTTGTGCACCTTGGGGCTTAACCACCGCAGAAAGGAGACATCCTGAATTCCGTACCCATGGTAGCGGACATGGTTGCGAGTGGGATGGTGCAATATGGCCTTACGCCACTACGCAAACTTTAACTGGCTTGTCCAATTTTATCAATAATTACAAAAACCATGATGGTATGGATGCAGGAGTTTTCTATAAAGAACTCCATAAATACGCCATGGCACATATCAAACAAGGAGAAACTTACATTGGCGAGTATCAGGATGAAAAAACAGGTCAATGGTTAAAAGGAAACAATAGTGCCCGTAGCCGTTTTTATAATCACTCTGGCTATATTGATCTGATAATTAGTGATTTGGTGGGCTTAAAACCACAGATTGATAATTCTTTGGTTATCCAGCCATTAGTACCTCAAAATAAATGGGATTGGTTTTGTTTAGATGGCGTAAATTACCATGGCAAGTCATTAACCATTATTTGGGATAAAACCGGCAAAAAATACGGAAAAGGCAAAGGCTTTTTAGTGTTCGAAAATGGCGAACGTATTCATAAATCTCGTAAATTAAAAAACATCAAAACATCTTTATAATTAATGAAAAATATTTCAAAAACCATAAGAAACATAGGCTTTAGTTTATGTTTCTTTTTAATGTTAGGTTCAACCGCAAACGCACAGCAGTATTTTAACGTTGTAGATTACGGTGCTAAAAATGACAGTAGCACCATTGCAACAAAAGCCATTGCAAACGCCATTGCCGATGCGGTTAAATTAGGCGGAGGAACTATTTATTTTGGTCCTGGTAAATATTTAACCGGTCCTATTCACTTAAAAAGCAACATCACTATTTTAATTGATGCCGGTGCCGAATTGCATTTCAGCGACAATTTTGACAATTATTTACCGATGGTTCCAAGCCGTTGGGAAGGTACAGTGGTCAATAATTTTTCTCCCTTGTTTTATGCGTATGAAGCAGATAATGTTGCCATTACCGGTCGTGGTTTAATTAACGGAAACGGTAAAAAATGGTGGGCAACCTCAGAAAATTTCGTCAATGTAAAACCACAGAAATACATGGATATTTTCAAGGAAAACAATAAAAATGTTATCGCTCCTGATTTAAAAGGTTGGATAGAGCGTGGTTTTCTACGTCCGCCGTTTATCCAGTTTTTGCACTGTAAAAATGTGTTAATCCAAGGGATTAGAATTATCAACTCTCCATTTTGGACTATCAACCCACAGTTTTGCGAGAATGTAACGGTGGAAGGCGTAACCATTGAAAATCCACCATCGCCAAATACAGATGGTATCAATCCAGAATCTTGTAAATACGTTCACATTTCTAATTGCCACATCAGCGTAGGCGATGATTGCATCACTATTAAATCTGGCAAAGACCGCGATGGACGTAAATGGAATGCACCAGCAGAAAATTATACCATTACCAATACAACCATGTTATCCGGACATGGAGGGGTAGTAATTGGAAGTGAAATGTCTGGCGGAGTTAAAAAAATAGTGATTTCTAACTGTGTTTTTGATGGTACAGATAGAGGAATCAGAATCAAATCAGCTCGTGGAAGAGGTGGTGTGGTGGAAGATATTAGAGTGAGCAATATCGTGATGAAAAATATTCAGGATGAAGCGATTGTGTTGAATATGCAATATGCTAAAACCGAAGTTGAGCCTGTTTCTGAGCGTACACCTATTTTCCGCAACATCCATTTCAGCAACATTACGGGTGTAGATATTAACGTTGCTGGCAAAATTATTGGACTTGAGGAATTGCCGGTTGACCAAATCACTTTTAACGATATCCAGATGGATGCGAAAGAAGGTTTCAGCATCCTAAATGCTAAAAATATTGAGTTTCATCAGGTTACCATCAACACCCAAATAGGGAGTTCTTTAAAAACCGATAATGTGCAAAACTTAGAAATTAACGGTTTTAAGACCAATAATCCGCTAAAAGACGCTCCGGTAATTAGCTTAAAAAACACTTCTAACGTTTTTATTCACAACAGTTGGCCAAAACCAGGTTCGCTAAGTTTTGTAGACATCAGCGGAAGCAAATCTTCAAATATCACTATCAAAAACAATAACTTTAATGCAATTAAGAATCCGGTAACACAAAGTAAAGAGGTGAAAGAAAAGATAGCTTTTGATTAATTAATCCATCCCGTCGAGGATACGAGACATCTCACAAGTAAAGTGAACTTTGCAGATGTGACCTTTCGTTCCTCAAGGTGACGGACAGAAGCTATCGTTAACGCAAAAAATAAAAACCACCCTCTTTAATTCTCCCGCCAGCGGGAGAGACTGCGTGGGAAAATAGAATGGTAAATAAAATAAAATTACATCGAATAATTGCCATCATAAAAGTGTCCCCCGCTGGCGGGGGTAGGGGGTGGTTAGCCATCCAAAATCCATAAACCTGTTTTACAATCCAAAGCATGAAAAAGTCGCTGATCATCATCCTTATTCTTACCATAAGTTTAAGCACCTACGCCCAAAATAAACTCTGGTACAAGCAAGAAGCTCAAGCTTGGACAGACGCTTTGCCCTTAGGAAACGGTAGGTTGGGGGCAATGGTTTATGGAGGAGTAGAAACCGATCACATCCAGTTTAACGAAGAAACTTTGTGGACCGGCAGACCGCGAGATTACTCGCACCCCGGAGCCGTTAAATATTTGGCACAAATCCGTCAGCTTTTAAAAGAAGGAAGACAGAAGGAAGCCGAGAAAATTGGTTCGGAGCATTTTATGGGTTTAAAAGACCATAATGAAGAGGAATATGAAAAGTTGAGGACATCTTGGCTAAAAAAAGTTAGAAGCGATGTTTCTTTAGCTAAAGCCGATTTGGATATTGCAAAATGGAAAACCATGAATTTACCCACCAATAACGGTTGGGAAACCGACGGTTTAGAAGGTGTGGACGGAGCCGTTTGGTTTCGCAGTACTTTTGAAGTGCCTGCAAGTTGGAAAGGTAAAAAGTTGAATGTTGATTTAGGTAAAATCAGAGATGAAGATTATACCTACGTCAACGGGAAATTCATCGGTAATGATGAGGGCATCAGCAAAAAAAGACATTACGAAATTCCTGCGGAACTAATAAAAATCGGAAAAAACAGCATCGC
>DASSWV010000272.1:0-14397 GCA_035704545.1 Pelobium sp. | reverse complement strand
TTTTTGCAGGAGGTGTTTAGGGTAATGGCAATGAGGAATAAATAGAATATTTTTTTCATGGTTTGTTATCTTATATTTTTTGTTTTATAGATAGTGCTTTTACGCTCGGAGCCAAAGAGTTAAACAGATCTCCTTTCTTCTATCCCTAATTCTGCCGCCAAAATATCATCTGTTCTTCTTGGTTCTCGAATAAAAATGAAACAGATTAAAGCCGCAATAATCATTAAGACACCTCCTATTTGAACGGCCAATAAACGATCGTTATTAAGGAGGTTTCGCATTAACCAACCAAAACCGAGTGACGCTAAAATTTCTGGAAGTACGATGAAGAAATTGAAAATACCCATGTAAATCCCTATTTTATGTTTTGGTAAGGAACCGCTCAACATGGCGTACGGCATTGACAAAATACTTGCCCAGGCAATTCCAACACCGGTCATACATAAGTAAAGCATGTTTTTATCTTGCACCCAAGCCACACTAATTAAGCCTAAAGCGCCACACAATAAGCAAAGTGCATGGGTGTTTTTCCTGCCCAGTTTATCGGCAAGGTTAGGCAATACCAAGGCACACAAAAAGGTGACAACGCTGTAATACGCCAAGGTCAAACTTCCGAAATCCGCACCTGCAGCGTAAACGGGGTCGCTAGCGTCTTTACCTCCAAAAACATTTACGGCCACTGCTGTTGAGTAGTAAAACCACATTAGAAATAAACCTGGCCATGTAAAAAACTGCACCAAGGAAACTATTTGCATTCGCTTTGGCATATTACGAAGGGCAATGAAAATTTCTTTTGCACCATCGGCAAAACCCTTTTTACCCTTGTTTTTTTGTTCGGCAAGCTCCTCTGCGGTTGGTGGATACTCTGTTGTAGTTAAAACCGTCCACAACACGGAAGCGAAAAAGAAAAAAGCGCCAATATAAAAGGAGTATTTTACGTTTTCGGGAATGCCACCTTGAGCAGCTGTATTGGTTAAATGAAAAACATTGTTCATTAACCAAGGCAACGCAGAAGCGATGCTTCCGCCCAAACCAATCATCATGCTTTGCATGATAAACCCTCTGTTCACCTGGCTATCAGGCAACTTATCGGTAACAAAAGCTCTAAAAGGCTCCATGGCTACGTTTCCGAAAACATCTAGCACCCAAAGTAAACCTGCGGCCATCCACAAAACACTGCTGTTGGGCATAAAGATGAGGGCAATACTACTGATAAGTGCCCCAATCATAAAATATGGACGCCTTCTGCCCCATTTAGGATGCCAAGTTCTGTCACTCATATAACCAATGACGGGCTGCACTAACAAACCTGTTAATGGCGCCGCCAAAAATAGCAGTGGTACTTCGTCTGGGTTTGCCCCGAGGCCTTCGTAGATACGGCCCATGTTTGCTCTTTGCAAATCCCAACCAAACTGGATTCCGAAAAAACCAACGCTCATGTTAATGATTTGAACTAGGGAAAGTCTGGGATTTTCTAATGCGGTTTTTAAGCTCATACAGTTAATTTAAAATGCTATAATTTGTGACGAAACTGGCTTTATACTTACACTAATGCTATTATCGGATGATTTTGTTGATCTAGAATGATGAAGTAAATCAACGGGTTTGGCTACTAAATTTTCGTTTAAAATTGCTTGCGGAATAATAATTTTGCCGTTAAACGATTTCGCTCTGCTAAAGTTTGCGATGATGAGCAACCTTTCGTTTTTTGTAAAACGGATAAAGGCATAAACCTTATGGTCATTAAGCTGGCTCTGCGGAATTTCGTAAAAATCTCCATTTACAATAGCTTGATTTTGGGTAGTTATTTTTAGTAGCTTTTGATATAAGGCCCTTAACTCTTTTTGTTTTTGATTGAGTAGAGCGCCATCAAAATTACCGCCGTTCATCCACTTTTGGTGGTTAGGAACTCCCCAGTAATCAAAAATAGTGGTACGGCCATCTTCGCCACCAAAACCTTCCACGCCTTTACCCGGCTCACCCACTTCTTGTCCAAAATAAAGCAATACCGGTCCTTTTCCTAAAGTTGCGCTAATTGTCATCGCAGGTAATGCCAAACTTGCCTCTCCTGCAAAACCAGTGGAGGCAATGCGTTCTTCATCGTGGTTTTCTAAAAAGCGCAGCATGTGCGCATCAATGTTCTCAACACGCTTTACAGACTTAGAAATATCAGCTACGTTTGCTTCTGGTTGATTTCTAATGAGCTTTTTTACATCATCATACAAACCAACCTTATCATACAAGTAATCAAAACCGCCTTGGGTTAAATATTGCTCATAAACTTTTGGGTTGTAAGCTTCGCCAATAAAAATAAGCTCTGGATGCTGTGCTTTTAGCTTCGGAATTACCCAGCTCCAAAACTCAACAGGAACCATCTCTGCCATATCGCATCGGAAACCGTCCACGCCTTTTTTTGCCCAATAATCTAAAATAGCATTCATTTTTAGCCATACGGGCGGGGTTGGGTTAAAGTACGCTTGTTCGTTGTTTTGATAATCAATACCATAGTTGAGTTTGATGGTTTCGTACCAATCATCATCATTAGGTTGCGCTTTAAAAGAATTGTTCCCGGTTGCTTTGGCAGGACTCTCGTTAAATCGATAATCTTTTAACGGATCTGTAGGATTGTTTTGCTTAGCTATTTCTGGAACTATAAACTGACTGTTCGGCAGATAGTAAAAATCATTATTTGGGCTGAAACTTTTTGTGGTATCATCCGTGGCTCCAAAATCTTGAACGCCGGCAGGCTTTGCAATAGAATGATAGCCCCTGGCCACGTGGTTTGGCACAAAGTCGATGATTACTTTTAGGCCACTATCATGGGTTCTTTTGATTAAACTTTCAAATTCTAGCATCCGGTTTGGTACATCAACCGCTAAATCTGGGTCTACATCATAATAATCTCTGATGGCGTAAGGAGAGCCCGCGATGCCTTTAACCACGTCTGCATCGCTATTAGGTATTCCAAACTTTGTATAATCTGTAAGGCTGGCGTGGGCAATTACGCCGGTGTACCAAACATAATTTACGCTTAATTCTTTAAGTCCGTTTAGTGCTTTTTGA
The DNA here is from genome assembly GCA_035704545.1 of Pelobium sp. Lineage (GTDB taxonomy): Bacteria > Bacteroidota > Bacteroidia > Sphingobacteriales > Sphingobacteriaceae > Pseudopedobacter. The sequence continues at coordinate 11,334 of DASSWV010000272.1, read as the reverse complement.
GTAATATCATTAAACTTACCACTTCCATTTTGTGCGAGTGTACCGTAATAGGCATTGGTGGTGTTTTTGTTCCCGAACAAACGTGGTAATAATTGATAGATCACGATTTTTTTATCGTTCATAGCTACTGATTTTTTTTGCGAGAGGCTACAGCCTGATACAAACACCAATATAAAAATAAACGAAATGGTTTTTAAAATATCGGATTTAACTACCGTGATGTTTTCTTTTAAATTTTTTAGATCCATTATATTGAGTTTGTTGAAAAAAACCACATAGATACACATAGGTTGAATTGTTTCGTTAAAAAAACAGAGCGGCTTAAGCGATATACGCTTTCTGGCTAGGCAGCTTCGCCTCTGCTACCATTGACGTTTTATCCTCTCTTTTTAAAAATTAAACTTATTTATTTATGTTAAACCAACTCTGCATTTTCGATACTTATTTCAGAAGATGCGTTTAAACGATGCATTTGTTCGCGAATAAAAATATCTAATTCCTGATTGCTGTTGTTTGTAATCTGTATATGTTGTCCGTTAATGTTCACTCGAAGATTTGCGCCGCGAAAATTAATTTTGAAAGCAAAGGATTCCCATTTGCTTGGCAAAAACGGATTGAAATGAAGGTGGTTGTTTTTAACCCGCATTCCTGCAAAACCTTCCACCACACTCATCCAGGTGCCTGCCATGGAAGTAATGTGCAAGCCATCTTCGGTATCGTTATTGTAATCATCTAAATCTAAACGGGCAGTGCGTAAATAAAATTCATACGCTCGAGTTTCATCACTCAGTTTTGCGGCTAAAATACTGTGGACACATGGCGAAAGCGAACTTTCGTGAACAGTGCGTGGCTCGTAGAAATCAAAGTTCCGTTTGATGGTAGCTAAATCATAATCTTCCTCAAAGAAATAAATTCCTTGCAAAACATCGGCTTGTTTGATAAAACAAGATCTTAAAATACGGTCCCAACTCCATTTTTGATTAATTGGCCTAGCCGATGCTGGTAAATCTTTTACTAAAATTTGCTCTTTATCCAAATAACCGTCTTGTTGCAAAAAGATGCCTTTCTCTGCATCTTCTGGATAATACATTTGGTCGATAATTTTTTGCCAATCTCCGAATTCATGCAACTTGAAACTCAGTTTTTGCAAAAGCTTTCTGTAAACTTCTGGATTTGAGCTTTCAACCAAATAAGCCGATTGGATGGTGTACTTTAGGCACCAAACCGCCGACATATTTGTATACCAATTGTTGTTGACGTTATTTTCGTACTCGTTAGGGCCAGTAACGCCCAAGATCACAAACTTTTGCTTCTCCTGGCTCCAATTAACGCGTTGTTTCCAAAACCGGCTGATGCCGATGAGCACTTCTAGCCCATAATCTGCAAGATAGTTTTGGTCGCCAGTGTAACGGATATAATTGTGAATTGCATAAGCAATTGCGCCGTTTCTGTGGATTTCCTCAAAAGTAATTTCCCACTCGTTATGGCATTCTTCGCCGTTCATGGTGACCATTGGAAATAACGCAGCACCATCTGTAAAACCTAATTTCTCGGCATTTTCTATCGCTTTACCTAATTGTTCGTAGCGATAAATCAACAGATTTTTGCTGACTTGTTGCGGTGCAGTTGCCAAATAAAAAGGCACACAATAAGCTTCGGTATCCCAATAAGTAGAACCTCCATATTTTTCGCCGGTAAAGCCTTTGGGCCCGATATTCAACCGGTCATCTTTACCGGTATAGGTTTGAAATAGCTGAAAAATGTTGAAACGGATAGCTTGCTGCGCAGCAACATCGCCTGTGATCAAGATGTCGCTTTCTTCCCATTTGTTAGCCCAAGCTTGTTTTTGCTCGAGCTTAAGTTGGTCAAATCCTTTCGCAGAAGCTTTAGCAATCACGATTTTTGCGTGATTTAACAACTCAACCTTTGGATGGTTTTCTGAAGATAAGTTGGCGGCAATTTTTACCAAGCTAATTTCTTGGTTTTGTTTTGCATCTAAAGTGATTTTTTGCGCTACAAATTTCTCTTTTTTGATGGCTTCCGCTTTAAAATCGACTGCCTTTCCTTCAAGTGATAAATTAATAAAACTTGCAGTACAAACTTCAAATTCTGTTTTTTTGGTCCGTAAAATGAGGTAGGTCTCATCATTGGTAATTTCATCATTTACAAAATCCCAGAACTTTTCATCGTAATTGCTGTCCTCGTTTTTAACATCACCATCAATAAATGGAGTTAATTCTAATTCCCCGCTAAAGTTTAAAGGCGTAATGCTGTATTTTATTGCGCCAACTTCATCATCTACGATACTACAAAAGCGGATGGCATTTACTTTTACTTTTTTACCAGATTTAAATTCCGCTATAAAACTCCGTTCCAAATAGCCTTCCTGCATATTTAAAACTCTTTTAAAGTCGCTGACTTTTGCAGTGGCTAAGTCTAAAATCTCGCCTTCTATTTTAACACCTATACCCACCCAGTTTACGGCATTTAAAACCTTGGCAAAATATTCGGGATAGCCGTTTTTCCACCAGCCCACACGGGTTTTATCTGGGTAGTAAACCCCCGCAACGTAATTTCCGCTTAAGGTTTCGCCAGAATAGGCCTCTTCAAAATTTGCTCTTTGACCCATCCGGCCATTTCCCAAACTGAAAATACTTTCCGATATTTTATTTAAATGTGGATCAAACCCTTCTTCGATAATGCTCCACTCGTTTTTTATAATGTAATCCTTCATTTCTATATACAAGAAACCTAGCTACAATACACCATATTGATGTGTCCTATTGCTAATATTTATAATTGTTTTAAATCGTGGATAGTGAGCTGACCTAAGCCAGAAACCACCTTATCTGCTTGTGTTAAAATATCTTCATTGCCAATACCAATGGCTTTCATTCCTCCGCGTTTTGCGGCTTCAATTCCAGCAAAAGCATCTTCAAAAACCACACATTCTACTGGTTTTAGGTTAAGTAATCCAGCTCCTTTTAAAAAAACTTCGGGGTTAGGTTTGGATTTAGCTACGCTGTTGCCATCCACAATCGCATCAAAAAAATGCGCTATGTTGGTATTTTTTAAAATAATTCCAGCGTTTTTACTCGCAGAACCCAATGCCATTTTGTAACCGGCCTCATGTGCGGCTTGCAGAAATGCCAAAGCGCCGGGTAAAACCTCGTCCGGCGTCATTTTATTAATCATTTCCACGTACCACTCATTTTTACGTGTGGCCAATTCTTGCTTTTCCGCATCCGTTTTTGTTACATTTCCCCAGCCTAAAACTTTATCTAAACTATCCATACGGCTAATTCCTTTGAGTTCTTCATTTTGGTTTTCAGTAAACTCAAATCCCATAGTTTTTGCTAACCTTAACCAAGCCTGATAATGATAAACTGCAGTATCCACCAACACGCCGTCCAAATCAAACAGTAAACCTTTTATCATTGTATTTTCTTTCATTCGAATCCTTATAAAATCATTCGGAAGTCCTGCTTTAAAAGCAAGTAGTTTAGCCTTTTGCTTTCGACCTTTAGCCTTAAAAACCTAATTCAGCACTAATACCAGCGCACTTTTTCTAGGGACCTGCAAATCAATTATTCCCATTTCCTCGCCACTAAAAACATCTTTGCCTTTTGTAATGCCTTTTAATCTTTCCGCAAAACGGTTAGTCGTTAAATTTTTTGTTTCTTCATTATTATTGATGACAACCATCACTGTTCCTTTTGCAGTATCGGGTAGGTAGCGGAAGTACACATACAACCCATTTTCCGGCACATATTGCATCAGCTTTCCGCTGGCTAAAGCCTCGTTTTTCTGACGGAGATTTGCCAAAGTTTTCACATAATTGAACGCCTTGTTCTCTAACGCGGTTCTACCTTTTTCAGTAAATTTATTTACACTGTCTTTAGCCCAACCGCCAGGGAAGTCGGACCTTACCAAACCATCTGGGTTAGAATAATTTTTCATTAAAATCTCATTACCGTAATACATTTGCGGAATGCCTCGCATGGTTAAAAGCATGGTCATCCCCATTTTGTATTTATCGAAATCTTCGTTAACCATGGAGTAGAATCTGCTCATATCGTGGTTATCCAGAAAAGTGCAATGTTGTGTAGCATCCTGATAAAGAAAATCTTGCGCCAATGTTGCGTAAACACGGTTAATACCATCAACCCAGCCATCTTTTCCGTTTAAGCCTTCGTAAATAGCGTCTTTTAAAACGGCATCTGTAATGCCTGGCAAGTGCGTATCAAACCCACGGTTAACGGTGTTACCGCCTGTGAAAAACGCCTGACTAGCTGCGGTTGAAACCAAGGTTTCTCCAAATACTGATAAGTTAGGGAACTCTGCTTTTATTCTTAATTGCCAATTGGCCATAAATTCGGGATCGTTATATGGGTAGGTATCCAAACGTAAACCGTCGATTCCTGCATACTCAATCCACCAAATATGGTTTTGTGTCAGGTAATTTTGAACGTAGGTATTGCGTTGATTTAGATCGGGCATGGTGGGCACAAACCAACCATCTAACATTCGTTTTTTATCCGCCTCAGAAGCATGTGGATCCATCACGGGCTGATCGCGGTAGCTGGTTTGCGTGTAAACCGGCCATTGGTTCAGCCAAGTTTTCATCGGTAAATCGTTATAAAACCAATGATTAGAACCAATGTGGTTATGTACAATATCCTTAATAACTTTTAAACCTTTGGCGTGGCAGGTTTCTACATATTTCTTGTACAACTCATTAGTACCAAAGCGAGGGTCAATTTTATAATGGTCAGTTACTGCATAACCATGGTATGATGCTTTCGGCATATCATTTTCCACTTCCGGAGTCATCCATACGGTAGTGACGCCCAAATCTTTCAGATAATCTAAATGATTGATCACACCTTGAATATCTCCGCCATGACGATAATACATGCTATCGCGATTTACGGTGTTTTCTTGCAAGCTTTTTACCACATCATTTGTTGGGTCGCCGTTACTAAAACGATCGGGCATTAACAGGTATATAAGGTCTTTTTGGCTTACACCCTGGATACGATTAGCGCTATTGTCTCTTTCTTTTAATTGATAGCTGTAGCTGAGGTTCTTTTTTCCTTTTTCGGTAAAACTGATATTGAATTTTCCTGCTTTTGCCGATGGTGCTATTTCTAAATCTAGAAACAAATAATTTGGGTTCTCAACCTTGTTTACTTTGCTTAGGCTAACTCCAGGATAGTTTAAAGTCACGTTTTTGTTCGCAATATCTTTTCCGTGAACCAAAAGTTGCAGTTTTGGATTGCTCATTTTAGTAAACCAAAACATAGGTTCTACTCGGTGTAAATCAGGGATTTGGCAGAAGCTGGTGTAGCTGATAAAGAAGAAGAGAATGATGAATAATTTTTTCATTTGATGGTTTTATTATTTAAAAATCGTCTTTCTGTTCAAGCCTGGAGCGTTTGCCCACTGGCTTGCCTGCCCTTATGCCGGGCATTGGCAGTTACTTTTTTACAAAAAAATAACCAAAAATTGTCTACTGCGCCTTTTGCTACAAGTGAAGAGCTTTTAATTCTTTCATCCTTACCGCAAAAGACAAGGTCGAGTTTAGCGTTCACTCAGACTTTTGTTTTTATACAATGTGGGCGCTTCTATTTCATTTTTGTAAAGCGGAGTCGAAGCTCCCAATTAATATTTTATTTCAAATCGGTTTGAATCGTTATCCAAAACCACACTTTGAACTTTATAACCTTCTACCGGATTTGCAGATCCTTGGGGGTCAAATTTGGAGATTGGTGTTAAAAAAGAGGCGAAATCTGCTTGCAATGCTTTACCTGCTTTAATTTTGTCTTGCGCATCAAAACCGTGGAAAACCAATTTAAGGTGTTTAAATTTCGATTTGAAATTGCCTTCTACTTTATCAAAAATTATGCTTCTGTTGCTTGAGTTATAGCTGATGTTTCGTTTGTAAAAATCTCCTTTTTCGTAGTCATAACTTTCGCCATCATCTTCGTAATAAGCAAAAGTGTTGTTGATTTTTCCTTTGTAAATATGAATCGCTAATGTATCAGTAGGCTGTTCTGCGGTGGTTTGAATTAACGATTGCATTGGCACAATGCTACTTTCTTTCACATAAACTGGCATTTTTTGCAAACTTAAACCAACAATTTTTTCAGTGTTCCCTTTTTCTAACTCGCCAGTGTATAAATTGTACCAATCACTTTTAGGGAAATAAATTTTGCCGAAATCTTTTGTGCTTTCAAAAGGCGCAACCAAAAAAGCTTGTCCGAATAAAAACTGATTTTGGAATTGCGTGTCGTAAATTTTAGCATCAAACGTATGGTCAATTGCCAAGCTACGTACCACTGGCAGACCTGTGTTTATTGATTTGTTAAAAGTAGAATACAAATACGGCAATAATTTATAGCGTAAACTGATGTAATTTCTCGAAACTTCGGTTACTTCTTCGCCATAAGTCCACGGCTCAGATGATTTGGTATTTACTGCACTGTGGTTTCTAAAATATGGGTTAAACGCCCCTATCTGAATCCACTTTGCATACAAACCAACTGATGGCCCGCCGGTAAATCCGCCAATATCCATCCCGGTAAACGGCACACCACTTAAACCTAAACTACTAATTAACCTTACTCCTAAAAGCATGTGGTCATCTTCTGACCGGTTATCGCCTGTCCAGATTGCTGTAAAACGTTGTGCGCCAGCATAAGCGGCTCTGGTTAAAATAAATGGCCGTTTGTTGGTTGATTTTACCATGCCTTCAAAACTTGAGCGAGCCATTAAAGAACCGTAAACGTTATGCGCTTGTTTGTGGCTAGCCAGAGCACCATCGTAATTGAAAAGCACATTGGAAGGCATTTTTTGTCCCCAAGTGGCAATTTCATTCATATCGTTCCAAATACCAGCAACTCCCGAGTTGGCAAAAAACTTAACTTTTTCTCGCCACCAAGCCCTTGCGTCTTCATCAGTAAAATCCGGAAAGTTGCACCAGCCCGGCCAAACCTGTCCGCTGTAATTGGTTCCGTCAGGGTATTTAATAAAAACATCTTTTTTTAAACCATCTTCATAAGCATCGTATCCTTTTTCAATCTTAATTCCTGGGTCAACAATTACTGTTGTTTTAAAACCCATTTCCTTCAGTTTGGCATTCATTGCCTCCGGGTTTGCAAAGCGTTCCTTATCCCAGGTAAACAATTTGTATTTATCCATATAATGGATATCCAGCGTAATTCCATCTGCCGGAATTTTTTTCTCACGCAAAGTTTGCGCAATGCGAAGCACTTCCGTATCGGGATAGTAACTGTACCTATTTTGTTGGTAACCTAAGCTCCAAAGCGGTGGCATTTTCATGCGACCGGTTAACATGGTATAGCTAGAAATAATGTCTCTTAGCTGTGTATGATAAATAAAGTAGTAGTTTAACTCACCTCCCTGAGCTGCAAAAGAAGAAAATCGGTCGTTACTTGCTCCAAAATTGAAATCTGTTTGGTAGGTATTATCTAAAAAGATTCCATAATTTAAGCCGTTGTGTATTCCCATATAAAAAGGGATGCTGGTATAAATTGGGTCGCGGTTGGTAGCATAACCAAAAGCATCTGTATTCCAATTGGTATAGCCTTCTCCTCTTCTGTCTAAATTTCCGGTTTTTTCTCCTACACCAATAAAGCGTTCACCGGCTTGCATGTGTTTGTAAGCAGTAACCTCTGCATCAACCCAACTGCTTTGTAAACCTTTTTCGTCCTGATTGATCACTTTACCGTCTAGTGTGTAAAATGCAACGTTGTAAGGGTTTTTGTTGATGATTAGTTTCAAGGAATCAGTAAGGATAGTGACAGCTTCATCCGTTTGGCTGATCTTGATTTTAGTTTGCTGAGGTTGAGCAATTACTGCATAAGAAAAATCTTTTTGTAATTCTTTTTTATCCAGCCTGACTCTAATAATATTTGGACTGTAAACAATTGCTTCGCCTACCGCATTTTCTGTTTTAAACCTCACTTTTTGACCGTTAACGCTTACACTGAGGACATTCCCGGCTGATAAAACAGGACTGGTTTGTGCATTAACGATAAGCGGAACACTAAAAATTAAAGCAAGGAAAACGGATTTGATATTCATTTTTTAAAATTTTTGGAAATCTGGTTCAAGGCTTTTTCATACTTAAACCAGATTTGAGTATTTGAACTTAGTTTTTAACTAAAGTGTATTTGTTGTTAAGCAGGTCTAACGTAATGGTATAATTTCCGGCAACGGTTACATTAATATCATCACCTGTTAAGTTTCCGTTTCCATCGCCACCTTTGTTTGTGCCCCAATCATAATCTTTTCTAAATTTGATTGCACCTACCGTTAACGGAAGAGTAATTGTCCATTTACCGCTACCATCATTGATGTATTTCATTACCAGCTCGTTGTAAGTAGGTGTTCCGTCTGGCCAGCCAGATGGTGTTGCACTCCCTACCACAGACCAGGCTAGTTTGCTTAGCGTATAGGTATTTGCGTTTAAATCAACCGTTATTTGTCTAGGACCTGGTCTTTCACCAGCAATTATAGAACTGATGTCGCCACCTGATGTACTTATTTTTCCGCCACCTGCATCGCCATAAGCGATATCCCACTTCTTTTGTGGTGTAATTTTGAAATTGCCGTCATTAAAAGCAATAACTCCAACATAAATTCCGTTGCCGGTTAGCGAAATTAAGCTATCCGCAGTTGCAGGATTCCAGCCTTGGTAAGCTCCTGGAACATAAATCCATGAAGTAAGTGGGAAAGGTCTTGCTTTCATGCTTACTACATTGCTATAAACGGGTGGAATGTTTGAAGATACCGTTGATTTTATTCTTACTTCCACATCCGAACTTACTGTAGTTGGTAAATTTAAGCTGAGCAACAGGTTATTAAAATCCAAACCATTATATGTTTTCTTATCTGCCTTGGCGGGAAGTATTGCTTCTTTGGCTTCTGCAAAATTTGTTCCCTTAACGGCTAATTGCAGCACATTACTTACAGCCGCATCATAACCAAAGTCTGCTTCGGTCAATTCAAAAGTAACCACGTCCTGCTCTAGCATTGTTTTGTCAAGTACCACATTGCTGGCAGATGTTTTTAACGTTCCGGCATCAGCGTTAGTTTTTACAGTGGTTTGCACCTCATCCTTTTCACAGGCAACAAATGCCAGAACGATTAGGCCCAGAGGTATGAATTTATTAAATATCTTTTTCATGTTATTGAATTTAATGGATTAATAGCCTGTGTTTTGTGTTAGATTGCTGTTTGCAATTACATCTGCAGATGGTAACGGAAATAAGTTTTTATATTCTGGCAATGCTGTACCTGCTTTTACGCCTCCTTTAAAAGGCCATAAGTAAGTACCAGAAGTAAATCTACCGTACCTTATCAAATCGGTTCTTCTAAAGCCTTCCCAATACAGCTCTCTTGCTCTTTCATCAATGTAAAAATCAATGGTCAAATCGCCGGCGGTAATATTACCATTAGTGTTTCCATAAGCTCTTTCTCTTAGTCGGTTAACATAGGTTACTGCGTTTGTAACAGTGCCACCGGCACCACCTCTGGCAACTGCTTCGCCGTAAATCAAATATTGCTCTGCCAAACGAAATATTGGGAAATCCAGTGAGCTGAATGTTCCATTTAAAGATGGAGGCGTTACTCCGGCAGAGGTCACGTTCTTAAATTTAGTTACTCTTAAGCCATCAGTAAAAACTGCAAGGTCATCAACAACGGCTTTGGTTCCAAAGAAAACGCCTCGACTATCCAGCGTACCATTTGGGTCTGGAAAAAGTGCTGGTAAGTTTTGGCGGGTTCTGTTACCTCCCCAGCCACCGCTGGGCACTCCAAAAGATGCGGGATTCATCTCTGCATTGATTCCAGCATTGATTAAAAATGTAGTTCCACCATAATTGGTCGTTCTGTTTCCATCATAATTAATGGTTAAAATGGCTTCACTATTATTTACATTATTGTCTGCCAAAAACAAATCTTTATACTGTGTTTTTAGCGTATAGCCAGCATCAATTACTTTGCTAGCATACGTAATGGCTTCAGTATTTTTAGCTGTACCGGTATAAACCTGAGCGTTGATATACAATCTGGCTAATAAAGCCCAACTTGCGCCCTTATCTGCTCTGCCATATTCATTCGTTCTGGCATCTTTCAAATCGGGTTCAATTGCTTTAAGTTCTGATTCTACATACTCAAATAATTTTGCTCGTGTAATTTGTTTTGGTGCAACCTTTCCAATCTCATCTGCTTCGGTTACAAAAGGAGGATTTCCAAACGCATCCATCAAAACCCAGTATTGGTAAGCTCTTAAAAATCTTGCCTCTGCTCTATATGTTTTAACATTGTCTGCATCTGCACCAGTTATTTGTCTACTAGCGAGTTTTTCTGGAGTGCTTTCTCTTAAAAATTCGTTGCAAAAAGTAATCTGCAATAAACTTCTGGAATACAAACCCCTTAAAAATTGGTTATCGGCAGTCCATAATGATTGGTTCAAGTCCGGAATTCCGGTATCGCTCCAAGCACAAACTGCTTCGTCTGTTGTTAACTCCTGCGAAGTCCAAAATAGGCGGAGAAAATCTGCAAAGCCTGCATTTAGTCCCCCAATATCGCTGTTATCCGAACCAGTAGGGCTTGTTAAACCATACGAGGCGTATAATTTTACTAAACCCTGTTTGTAACCAGCCGGTGTATTATATACCTGTGCGGCAATTACATCATTAGTTGGAAACGTATTTAAATCTTCCTTTTTACATGCATTTAATGTTAGCGCAACAAAAGCTACGGCTATAATGCCTTTATATGATGATTTCATGTTGTTATTTTTTAAAATTTTCATAAACCGTTCCATTAAAATCCTACGTTTAAACCTAAAGTGAACGTACGAGGACGTGGATATAAGTTATAATCAACCCCCGAGATGCTTTCTGGATCCATTCCTTCATAATCGGATACCGTGAATACGTTTTGACAGTTAGCACTGATGGTTAAATTGGCCGACTTTCCTTTTGTTAGGCTACCAACAAAGTAACTTACCCCTAAATTATCCATTTTTAAGAACGATGCATTTTTGATATAGTAATCACTGAGGTATTGATTTTGCTGAAAATTAGTATTTAAAAAATCAACCCCGGCGTTATTGATCACACCAGCTGGACTAAGAATATTTGCCCGAACCCCAAAATTTGAAGAAACGTTATCGTAAATGTAATTTCCAACGTTGGCTCTTAACGCTGCGGTTAGCGTCCACTTTTTATAATTGTAAGCAGTATTAAAGCCCAAGGTAAAAATGGGGTCTGGCGATTTGAAAAAGTATTGATCATTGGT
>DASSWV010000268.1:0-3264 GCA_035704545.1 Pelobium sp. | reverse complement strand
ACGATGCTTTTAACGATAGCAAGCCCTAATCCGTAACCAACATCTTCATTAAGATTTGTTTTTTTGAAACGGTCAAAAATAAAAGCCAAGTCGGATTTCGCAATACCAATGCCGGTATCTATAACACTAACTTCGTAGATACCGTTATCTAAGTTTCTATCTTCTATAACAATGCTTCCTCCAGGACGGTTGAACTTTATTGCGTTGTGGACGAGGTTAAAGAATAACTGAAATATTAAATCTCTGTTCATACCTTTTAGAATTTTATCTTGCTGGATATGGAAGTGGATTTCTAGTTTTTTATTCTCCAATCTGTGACTAATATCTTCTATGATTTCTTTAAACAATGTAAACAGAGGAATGTCTTCCTTTTCAATATATTGCTCGTTTTCAATTCGGGATATGAGTAGCAAGGATCGGGTGATGTTTTTCAAGCGACCTACCGTTTTCATCATTTCTACAACTGCCATTGACGAGGCTTCGTCCAAATTTTCTTCACCAAGCAGGTTTTCCAATTTGTTTTGAAGAATGCTAATGGGTGTCATAAGCTCATGAGAAGCGTTAGATGTAAACTCTCTTTCCTTGTTGAAGGCATCGTTAATCTGACTCATCAGCAAAATAAGCGATTCATCAAGATATCTAAAATCGGTTGTTGTGGTGCTGATGGGCTTTTGCTCATCTTTAAACGGGAATTTTCTGTTGATTAATTTAGTTTTGATAATATTTGATAAAGGCCGGATGATTATCCTGATAAAGGTAAGGTCGATAAGTATAGTAATTACAATTAATGCGATAAGTACATATAATGCAAAACGCTGTAAGGGTTTATTGTATTGATCGCTGCTTTCGGTTGTTTTACCGATCTCTAGCAGGTAATTTTTATTTCCACTTTTAAAGGTATAGCTTAAAACCCGGTAATTTAATGTGTCACTTTCTATCAGCCGTTTAGAGTCGGCAATAGTATCGAGCTTAAAATTATCTGCAACGGGTAAAAGCGCAATGAATTCTTCTTTAAGCATGGTATAACTTCCGTAGGTTTCATCTCCCTGAAAGTAATAGTCTAAACCATTTTTATGGATGATGCTTAGCACCTTTTTGCGCTGCTGTTTTAGGGTATAGGTAGTATGTTCTGAGGCAATATGCTTAATTAAAAATGGTAAGGCCATAATAAAAAGCAAAACCACCATTAGTTTTGATCCGGTAATAAAAAGCGTAAGCTTGGCAGATAGTTTCATGTGGTTTTTTTAATTCGGTAACCTACACCGCGTACGGTCTCTAACCAGTCAGTTTCTGCCCATGCATTTAGTTTTTTTCTTATGTTTTTAATATGGGCATCAATATAATTCGAATCATAATCATCATTAACAAAAGTCCCCCAAATATGCTCGCTAAGCTGAACACGGGTAAGCACCCTGTTTTTATGAAGTAAAAGGTAACTTAAAAGATCAAATTCTTTACGAGAAAGTTCTATCTTTTGATCTCCGAAAAAAACAAATCTTTTTGGAAGATCCAACTTAAATTTCCCGATTGATAATAATTCTTCGGTAATACCAAATTTCCGGCGAGCTATGGCCTGCATTCTCGATTGTAGCTCCAAAAGATAAAATGGCTTTGAAAGATAATCATCTGCACCCAGATCCAGTCCGGTAACTCGGTCTTTTAAATTATTTCTTGCAGTAATGATGATATAAGCTGCATCGGGCTGACTTTTTCTTGCGTTTTTAAGGATTTCTAATCCATCACCGTCTGGCAAACCAAGATCTATCAAAAAGAAATCGTACTGGTTTAACCCTAAACTTTCATTTGCCGATTTTATACTGTGAGCTATATCGCAAAGATAAAAGCTCTTTTTCAAAAAGACCTCTATTTCGTATGCAAGCGTTTTCTCGTCTTCAACAATTAAAACTTTCATGTTTAAACCCTGTTAAAACTGATAATAAAAAGCAAGACTAAAAAAAGATTGTTGTTTTTTTAGTTCTGCCTGGGCGTTTGGGCCCAATACAGATAGTTGGTAACTTACTTCGGCAATATAATTTCTATGACTAAGACTAAGCGGAATTTTAAAATTATAAGATAACAGATTAAAGCTGTCTGATTCATTAATAATGGTAATATCCGAATTGCGAGGTAATTCCAGCCCTTTTCCATTTCCTTTAGCTTGATCACGTTTACCCTTTTCGATGATATAGGTTTGATAGAAATGTTGAGTTCCGGCAGTAAATTCAATTTCGGGTTCAATAAAGATCGAATTTTTTTTGTTGAAAATAGTGCCTAAGCTAATCTCTTTTGCATGGCTTAAACTTATAAAAATATCGTTCTGTTTGCCAAAGGCATAATCGGTACTAAGGGTGCTTTTAAACCATGTCCAATGGTAACTTACAGAAGAATTCACGTTGTTTTCGTTTGCGGACTGTAATAGTGGAGAGTTTGTTGGAAAAAAGAAGTGTGTAAAGTTAATTCCCGTATGTAGCTTTTCGTTAAAGTCATAATTGTAACCTATTCCTAAATCCACCTCGGATATTCCCGAACCATAATTTATCAACTTATAAGATCCGGCCGAAAGATAAAGACCAATAGGGAATCTAACCGTGGCATTGGCAAGTATATAAGGGAGTTTTTCATTGGTCGCTTGTCCGTAATAACTGACATTGCTGCTGTAAACCGTAGCTACGGTCAGGGTCGTTTTTTTTGATGAATCTTGTTGAGCCTGTGCTTTTATTGCAATGAGGCAAAATAACGCCAGTATGAGGTTGAACTTCATATAGATGCATTATGGTTTTCTAACATTCGGGCGGATAATTTTCGGTTTAACTTTAATGTTAGGTTTTATTATAACTTTTGGCCTGGCTTGTTTTCGAGCTTTTGGTACTTTTTTAACCCCTGGTTTAGCAGGTGCAGGTGTATTGGGTTTTTGTTTCTCCTGTTGGTCTGCCTTGCTACTTTCTTTGTTGTTTTTTTGGGGAGTAGCTGTGCTATCAATAACCACTGTTTTAGCGGACGGTAAAACATTTGCCCAACCTGAAAGCGGGAACAACAGAATAAAAATCCATTTTAAAACGGTTTTGGAAATGAATATTCTATTCATCTTGTAAGGGTTTTATAAGCAAAAATGAGATTTGAAGATGAAATTAAGATGAAATTCTGCTTTAAAATAGATGTAAAATTTCATGTTCATTTCATTTTGGGCAAGCAACTTTGGATATAACAAACAAAATTAAGTATTTAATTAATTGTAAAGCTATGAAAAAGAGAATTGCATTTGCC
>DASSWV010000175.1:0-4276 GCA_035704545.1 Pelobium sp. | reverse complement strand
GAATGCATTATTTTGGATTATCATGCTTTTTGCAGCTATAAATGCCATATCCAAAAGTTTTGTACAAGAAAGTAAAGGACGTTTATTATACTATTACCAAATTGCAAGCCCGCAAGCCATAATCATTGCCAAAATAATTTATAACATGTTGTTGATGGTTTTAATGTCAACAATTGCCTTATTCTTTTACAGTATTGTTTTCCAAAATAATGTTGGGGATAAACTACTATACTTTGGTGCAGTAATTTTAGGAGCAATCAGTTTTTCCAGTGTTTTCACCATGATTTCTGCCATTGCATCCAAAGCTAACAACAACGGAACATTAATGGCAATACTAAGTTTTCCGGTGATTATTCCAGTGATTATTCTAATCATCAAGCTTTCTAAAAACGCAATGGACGGGCTAGATAGATCTGTATCGCTTGATGAAATAGCTGTGTTAAGTGCCATTAATTTGATAGTTATCACAGTTTCTTTACTACTATTTCCTTACCTTTGGCGAGATTAAAAAACGTAAAATATGTTTAAGAACTGGTGGAAAATTCTGGCATCGGTATTTGTTCTGTACAGCGTAGTTGCAGGCTTACTTCTAAAAGTACCCGCTTTACCCATCTTACACGAAAGCATTCGAAATTTATATTTTCATGTTCCTATGTGGTTCGCAATGATAGTTATCTATACGGTGGCGGTGGTAACCAGTATAAAATATTTGCAAACCAACAATGAAAAATATGATTTAATAGCAGTTGAAAGTGTAAACACGGGCTTGCTTTTTGGTTTTGTTGGATTAGTTTCCGGAATGATTTGGGCAAATTTTACTTGGGGTTCTCCTTGGCCTAATGACCCCAAGCTAAACAGTGCAGCTATTGCAACTTTAATGTATTTGGCTTACACGGTTTTACGTAGCTCTTTAGATGAAGAACAAAAACGGGCAAAAATATCCGCTATTTACAATATCTTTTCTTTTCCGGTAATGATTGTTTTGCTTTTCATTTTACCACGCCTAACAGATTCATTGCATCCTGGAAACGGTGGTAACCCGGGTTTTGGTGCTTATGATTTGGATAGCAATATGCGCTGGGTATTTTATCCTGCTGTTTTAGGTTGGATAGGCATAGCCATTTGGATCATGAATATCCGTTTCCGTATCAGAAAACTTGAAAATAAAAGAAATCAAATCTAAATCATCAGCGAAAGCTTAAAACTTAGCATTTTAATCATGAAAAAAACAGCTTTATTCATCATTGTATTCGTTAGTTCACTTACCGCTTTTGCTCAGGATAACGGTATCGACATGGCAGAAACGCTAAGATCATCCGGCAAAATATATGTGGTTGTAGCTGTAATGTTACTTCTTTTTACCTCTTTCATTCTGTACCTTTTCAGTATTGACAGTAGACTAAAAAAGCTCGAAAAAGAAAACTAAACAATCCGTTCTTGAATTGCCACCCAAATGTTTTTATTTAAAAAACTACGGCAACAATAGCGATGTTAGATTTTAAATTCGCTGCTTTTATTTTAACTTTAGATTTAAGCAGTTCAATTTAAAACCAGATAATATCGTTGTTACTATGGGAAATAATCTATTTAACGAGGAGCCACATTTTTATGCCGATGTATGCCAATACGTAGATCAAGCTGCAAAATACAGCAATCACGACCCAGGCCTTCTCAATCAAATTAAAGCTTGCAATAGTGTTTACAGGTTCCAATTCCCTATCCGAAAGGGGAACAGTTTTGAAATCATTCACGCTTGGCGGGTAGAGCACTCGCACCATATGTCGCCCACTAAAGGCGGAATTCGTTATAGTGAAATGGTTAACGAGGATGAGGTAATGGCACTAGCTGCACTAATGACTTTTAAATGTGCTATCGTAAACGTTCCGTTTGGTGGCGCTAAAGGTGGAATAAAGATAAATCCAAAAGATTACACTGTGGCAGAGTTAGAAACCATTACTCGCCGCTACACCGTAGAATTAATTAAGAAAAACTTTATTGGTCCGGGCATAGATGTCCCCGCTCCTGATTATGGATCCGGCGAACGAGAGATGTCTTGGATTGCCGATACTTATTTAACCATGAACCCGGGTGCTTTGGATGCCTTGGCTTGCGTTACCGGAAAACCAATTGCACTACATGGTATTGCCGGCCGGAAAGAAGCCACAGGACGTGGTGTGGCTTTCGCAATTAGAGAATGTGTTTCTGTTGCCGACGACATGAAAGCCATTGGTCTGCAACCTGGTTTGGCTAACAAGAAAGTTATTGTACAAGGTTTGGGAAATGTAGGCTACAATGCCGCAAAATACCTGAATGAGTTTGGTGCAATTATAGTGGGCCTTTGCGAATATGAAGGAGCAATTTATAACGAAAACGGCTTAGATTTAGATGAAGTTGTTAAACACCGAAAAGAAACAGGCTCTATTTTAGGCTACAGCAAAGCTGAAAAAGAGTTTACAAACTCTAATGAAGGATTGGAGCAGGCTTGTGATATTTTAGTGCCTGCAGCGCTGGAAAATCAAATCACGGATGCAAATGTTAGAAAGTTAAAAGCAAAAATTATTGGCGAAGGTGCAAACGGACCAACTACCCCAAGCGCAGCCGCTATGTTTTTAGAAAACGGTGGGATTATCATTCCGGATATGTATGCCAATGCTGGCGGAGTAACCGTATCTTACTTTGAATGGTTAAAGAACCTATCACATGTGGCATTTGGACGTATGGGACGTAGGTACGATGAGAATTCAAACATCAACATCATGAATTTGATAGAATCTACCACAGGGACTATTTTAACACCAGAACAGCGTGTAATTGTTGCTAAAGGCGCATCTGAGCTAGAGCTTGTGAACTCTGGCTTAGAGGACACCATGATCCGCTCGTACCATGAGATTAGGGAACGCAAAATGCAAAGCAACATTGACAGCTTACGTACAGCTGCCTTTGTTTTAGCAGTAGATAAAATTGCTATTTCTTATCTGAATATGGGAATTTGGCCTTAGGCTGGGTTGATTTAACCACAAAGGACACAGAGCCGTTAATAGTTTCAACATCCAGAACTCTGTGATGTCTATGATTAGCTTTTCTATTTATTTTAACCACAGAGTACACAAAGGGCACAGAGTTATTGAGCATTTAATCCAGCTCTGTGTGTGATCTCAGCGCCCTCCGTGGTTAGCTTTATATCTCTTGTAAACTCCGTGAAAAAACTTTGTGGGCTTTGTGGTAAAAAAATCAATACCTCACATTCAATTTCTTTAGGGCAAAATGTAATAACCAAATAGGTCCAACTAATAAAAATTTCAGATCATCTAAAAATGATGGTCTTTTACCTTCAATTTTATAGCCAATCAACTGACCAATTCTGCCTAATACAAATAGCCATAAACTTACTTGCCATAAAGCAGGCCCGCCGTCGCGTTCAACATACTCAAGCTGTACTATAAAAAAATAACAGCTTGCAAAAAGGAAAAGCATTAGATAGGACAGTATTGGCGAAAGCCTTAAATAATAGTAAATTGTTGCAGCCAGCACAAAAGAGAACCAATTGATATACATATTGTATTTCCCCAAAAACCCGATATGAGGAAAGGGGAGAGCAGTTAGCAACCCAATAATGCTAAAAACAATTAATGGTAAACAAATCCCTTGAATAAGTCTGTTCGTTGGGTTCTGATGTATTAAAGAATATTTATCGAATAAGATATCGACTTCTCTTTTTTGTTCTTTTTTCATTTTGATGGTTTAACCACAGAGGGCACAAATACTTCCAAAGGTAATATTTATTTTAACCGCAGAGAACGCGGAGGGCACAGAGCTGGATTTAATTTTCTACTGTAACTAAAAAAGCGATGAAATTTCATCGCTTTTACTATAGCATTAATCCTAGAAGAATTATTTTAACATATAATATGAAATCACGAAAATGGCTATTACAGTTAAAATATATTGAATTATATTAACAAGATAATAGTTCTTTTTACCGAACTTCCCATCTCGTCAATCCTATTTTCTAAATCAAAGAAAACTTCTGTATCTAATGTATCTAACATTCCCTGTATTTTTTATATAGTCAAGGTCTAGATTCTCAAATCTCACGTCTCAAATCTAAAACCTTCCTACTTTGCGTAAGCTACGCTCCTCGTTTCTCTAATCACGGTCACTTTAATTTGTCCAGGATAGGTCATTTCTGTCTGGATACGGTTTGAAATATCTGCGGCTAAAATTTCGGATTGCGCATCAGAAATCTTTTCACTTTCTACCACAACTCGTAACTCCC
>DASSWV010000149.1:0-2260 GCA_035704545.1 Pelobium sp. | reverse complement strand
TTTAAAGAGGTGGAAACCGTAAACGCAGCGGGTACTTCTTCGCAAACTTTAAATTATGAGGTAAAGGATGCCACCTTCCCAAAAGGATACGATGTGGTTTACTATAAGTTGGAAACTACAGATTTAAACGGAAAAATAAGTTTCAGTAAAGTAATTACGGTAAACGTTGCGCTCAACAACAACGTTTCAAAACTTTACCCTAACCCGGCAAATGATAAAATTACCTTAGCCTATCATTCATCAAAACAACAGATCCTCCGCTTTCAGTTTTTTGATGCAAGCGCAAAATTAATGCAAGTGCAAAACAAGCTTATTCAATCAGGAATCAATCAGATTGAATTTGACGTTTCGCTATTAGCGACAGGAATGTATTTGATCAAATGGGAAAATAACACAGAAAAATTTATAAAAGTTAAAAATTAAATTAAAAAATCATGAAAAGAAAACTACTATTAGGTTTGGGTTTACTATTAAGTTCAACCTTTGTTAATGCACAGTGGTCAAGTCCTGCAAATGCCTGGAGTTACGGTTTTACAGGTGCAACCGCAGCCACCGTTTCAACTGCCGGAGCGTATTTATCAACGGATGAAAGTCCTTTTTTAGCACCTCCAAGTTCAGGGATTGCCAGAGTTTCCATTCCCACTAACAGTGGAGCAAATGCAACTTTTACGGTAAACCCGGGTACCAATACATTAGCAACAATTGCATCGGCCGCAGGCAGTTCTAAATTCTCGGCTTATAACATAGCTAATGCTACAGAAGTGGTGAGCACTACTTTTACGATCCGTTTTGAACAGGTTGGGGCAACAAAACCCGCAAATAATACGGCTTATGTTTTCTCTTCTGGTTACAATAACGGAACTTCAACTTTATATAGTAACAACAATGCGGTTTATACTTCTACAAATTCTAATGGTAATTTGTTTAGCGCTATCCGTTTTCTTTACAATAACACAAATGATAATTTTGTGCTTTCTTACAGAACTACAGGTACTACAACTGCAGGCAATTTTTCCGGCGCATTAAGCGGAGGTGCATTAGTTCCAAATGCAGATTATAAGATTGAGGTTTACCAAAATAATTCGTCGGAAGATAAAATTTATTCTCACCTATCTGGCGGTTCTTTAACTCAGTTCACCGTTTTAAAAGGATGTTATCATTTATGGGTAACTAATCTTGATGCAACTACGCCCACTCCTGTAAGGTATTTATTAGCCGGTAATTATGATTTACCTAAATCAGTGGAAACCGGTGCAAATGATGCAGATTTAGCTATTCCTGAAAACACAAAATTAGATGCCTTTTTAATTCAGGGATCTGCAAATACCGGAAATCACTCGAGAGCTATACTTAAAGGAGCAATTACTTTAAGTTATAACGAATCGGTATTACCTGTTAATTTGACTTCTTTTACAGGAAAAGCAACAGCTGATAAAGTTGAATTGGCATGGAACACAGCTTCTGAAAATAATAACGATTATTTTGAAGTGCTCCGTTCAGAAGATGGGAACAACTTTAGTACTATCGGAACTGTTAAAGGAAAAGGCAATAGCCAAGCAAATATTTCTTATAAATTCTCAGACAACAATGCGGCAAAGGGCTTAAACTATTACCAGTTAAAGCAAGTAGATAAAGACGGAACCAGTGTTTTGGTAGGCAAAACATTAGCCGTAAACTTTGGAACTAACTTGTCCGAATTTAAAGTTGCTACTGATGGAAACGCATTAAAAATATTCTCATTTGTAAATAAAGCAGGTTTAACAAATTTTATAATTACTGATTTACAAGGTAAAACAGTGGCTAGGGTCTCAAAAGTATTAACAAAAGGGTACAATAGCGTTAGCATTGATATTAGTTCGTTAACAACAGGTTTATTTGTTGCGCAAATGCGTAACGAGAATGAATTTAAGATCGCTAAATTTATAAGGGAATAATAAATCTCTTTTCCAATTATTCGATTCTTAAAAATAGTGGGGAGTAGTGGAAGCACTATATTAAGTAATGATGTCTTTTTTGTTAAAAAATAGATTTTTACCCTTAAAAAAACTGATAAATACCCCCATTTTAACGCTGTTGATACGCAAATTTGAGAAAGTTATTTATTAAAAAGTTTATAAACCGGCTCTTTAAATGACTTTGATTAAAGTATTATCTAATTTATAAATTATGAGCAAAATCTTCGTTTTTCTTTTTTTTATCGCCATCTCGCCTATGCTATTCGCCCAGGACTTTAAACAGGTTACTGGTACGGTTAGCGATG
>DASSWV010000145.1:0-5721 GCA_035704545.1 Pelobium sp. | reverse complement strand
CCCGTTGTTCTATTAGTTTGATGGCAAAAAAAAGAGTGGATATGGATTTGGAGGATTTACCAGACACCGTAAAACCTTATTTTCTGGATTTAATTGCTTACAGAGAAATTTCAAACCAAGTTGCAGAACTTTTTCAAGTTCATCATGAATCCCCACAATTACTTTTGATTAAAGACGGAGAGTGTGTTTTAGATCAATCCCACGGCGATATTTCCATCGAGGAAACTTTAGAAATTATCAAATAATTTAAAAGCTCTAATCGAGGGTGATAAGGTTGTTAAGTATTGAATTGCCTTGGGCTTCAGCCCTGGGTTTTAAATTAGCTGAATTATTCCTTCCCATTTTCCTGCTCTTTCAAAAACTCTAAGTTCCATATCTTTTCCGCTTTTCTTCCAATCAACCAAAACGTTAGTGCTAACACTAAAAAGAAGACGGCTTTATGCCAGGCATCCCAAAAATACTCGAAAAACCGAGTATATAGGTTGATGATTAAAAAAGTGGCGCCAAATTCTCTAGCTAGCTCGTCCTTAAATTTAAATCCTAAATAGATAGTCAATAGGCAAAATGAAATAGACAATGCCGCCCAGCCATACAGACTGATTTGGCTTACCTTGTACCAGTCGTCAATCCGGCTAAAATTTCCGAAAATTGACAATAACCAAAGGGCTGTAAAAGTGTAAAGCAAACCCACAAAGTACGTCACAAATGTAAAATCATTAAGTTTTTTGATGAAGGAAAAAAGGAAAGATGAAGCCGTAAGCAAAAGGCCAAAACAAACAAACCTTAGCGGATAATTCATGCCCAAAAAATAAAAGTTGCTTTTGCTTAAATAGCTGGTTTGTGTACCAAACCAAGCCCCTAAAGAAAATAGCGCAAAGCTCCAGATCAACTTTGATTTAAAGTAATAGCCTAAAAAAGCATATAAGGGCACTGCTACAAAAAACAAAAGTGCATAGTTCTCAGAACGGTTATCTATTGTTTTACCTAAA
The DNA here is from genome assembly GCA_035704545.1 of Pelobium sp. Taxonomy (GTDB): domain Bacteria; phylum Bacteroidota; class Bacteroidia; order Sphingobacteriales; family Sphingobacteriaceae; genus Pseudopedobacter. The sequence continues at coordinate 4,732 of DASSWV010000145.1, read as the reverse complement.
TACGCTAAACCATTTGCAATGAGCAACACGCCTGCAAAAAGCATTGCTTCATTACTAAAAACCCGATTTGATTTTTTCTTTCGCCTTTTATTTCCAAGAATCAAAAAATACCCAGCAGCAAGAAAAGATAGCACACAAATAATAATGTTTGGCGTATTGTATAAAGAGGATAAAATTGCAGCAATCTGCTTATCCAATAGCAAAGATCCTAATGCGAAAACACCGCATGCCAAAGAGATATAAATGGCATATTGAGCTAGTTTTTGCCAATCAAAGGATTTTACGGTAAAACTGTTATGGAGTTCAGTGGCTTTTTCTGAACTAATTAATCCGTTGTTTTGCCAGGTTTGGATAGTGGTTTTTAGAAATTCGGCTTTTTCGCTGTCAAGTCTCATTTTGAAAAACAGAGTGTGGGTTAAAATAGCTTAAAAATGTAATATTTTAAAACTAAACCAATTTTATCCACTTTGAAAGTTCTAGCAAATTATCGGTGTTTTTAAGTTGTAACCTGTTAATGATATTCTTTCGATGATTATCTACCGTTAACGAGCTGATAGATAATTGTTCTGCAATCTCTTTGCTGTTTTTTCCTTTCAATAAAAGCTTCACAATTTCTGTTTCTCTTTCGGAAATCAGATCATGATTTAGGAATTTACCTTTATCAGTGTGATAAGACCATATGGTTGGGTCTGTTTGGCCGAACAAATGGCGAACATACACTTGTTTGGTTTTAAATAAATGCGTAGCTTCTTTCCATAAAATCAAATGATATTTCTGCTTGCCACTATCGTTTAAGGAAATGGTAAAGTTTGAAAAAATCATCCTCTTTTCTTCTCCCGCTTTGGAAGTAATTCCGGTGTTGATAAGGTACGAATGTAAAAATGGCTTAGTATCCTTATTTTTTAAAATACGACTGATGAGTTGGCTGTTTTTTACCTGAAAAATTAGTTCTTTATAAGTTAAATGTTTCAACCAGGCCCAAACCCCCCAATTATTAACCTCATCTGGAGTATAGCCTGTTAAATCTTCAATATTATCAGATATGTAAATACTCTTAAAACGTTTCATGTCAAAAACCTGAACCACCAATTTGCTTTGCTCTGCAATTAGCGAAGTCATAAAGGAATCTACCATATGCTTTGGGAATTCGGGTTCAGCTGTAGATGCATCATAAACATCTTTCCAAATAGCTTCTATTTCATGGTAAATTCTAAGATCCTGATAGTTTGCGGCAATTTCCATACAATTAATTTCAAGAATTAGAAGAACAAATATTGTGATTTTTTGGCAAAAAAGCCAAAACAAGTAAGGTTGAACTCGGTTTTTAGCCACAGTATTTTTTAATCAAACGTAAAAATTTAAGATTGATTGGAGATATGCTAGGTCAAGAAAAATTATATTTTTATAAACTTTTCTATACAGGCTAAACTATTTTTAGAGAAAAAATAACGTTTTAAGTGTCGTTAATGCGGTTTTTAAAATGTTCTTGTTATCCAATAGCTGATTCAGCTATTGATAGGTTTTAAATAATTGTTTCCATTTGTGTTTCGTTAAAGTTAATGGGTAAGTAAATAAACCCTTTGATAAAACATGGGACATCAACTTTTTTAATTATTTATTGTATGGAAACAACCTTACTCTCTCTTAAAAAATCATCAAATAGAAGCGGAGCCGTATACTTTGGTGTTTTTAAATTGATTTTTTTAGTGCTTTTATCTAGTAACCTGTTTGCCCAAGGTTTTATGTCCGTAGAGGAGGAGGGATCTGGAATACAAGGTGGGATTTTTATAAGCAACGAAACTACTACAAGCGAAGGCACTATCAAACTGCGGTGGGAAAACATAGATGTAAACACTGGAGGTTGTACGTCTAGCGGAACTGTTTATCACAGAATAGGGATAATAGGTGAGAGTACCGGAGGAGAATTATCAGGTGTTTTTGCATTAGATCCGGGTGATGTAGGTGGGCAAAGTGGCGAAAGGATTCTAGGCGATATTGGTCCAAGCAGAGATTATAGCATCAATATAAAATTTCAATGGGGAAAAACAGGTACCGGTTGCGATAGGAAATATTATACTCAAGGATTCAATGGAAAAACCGCTAAACTTCGAGCCCCAAAAAATGTAAGTGTTTCTTACTTTGCGGATAACAGTTTGGGCAGACTTCTTCCTGTTATAAAGTGGGAGAAAAATTCTGGTTACAGTGACGATAAACTTAATTACCAAATAGTACGTATAGCGCCAGACAGTAGTAAAACAACGATTGCTACTTTAGCAGGTAATATTTTAAGCTTTAAGGATGAGGAAAATTTGCCTATAGGTAATTATAAATATAGCATTAAAACCTTGCTTTCAGATTCGGCACCATCAACATGGAATCGGGCATCTGAAGCTAGCGAAGATGCTGTAATCTCTGAAAGCATCGCCATCACCGGACAATTAACTGCGTCCCAAGATCAACGTAATGTGATTAAACTTTCTTGGTCTTCATTTAATGCCGTAAAAGGGATAGATGCTATCAATATTTACAGAAATGGTGAGTTGTTGACAGATTTGTCCAAAACGGCAAAGAATTATAATGATAATGATGTGGTGCCGGGAAAATATTATACCTATTCTTTAGGCTTCGTTTCAGACGGTAACACAGGTTTAGATGTCAACAATTTTAGAACCAAATCTATGATAGGCCGTTCGCTACCAAATGGTAAACTTAGCGGGTATGTTAAAGGAAGAACTAATGCTGGTGTAGAGGGGGTAATCATTAATGCGTTCTCTAAAACCAAGTTGGCAGATGGTTCTGGAGGATCAGATTCCGTTTATCATTATTCCGCTGTGACTGGTCCAGACGGCTATTATGAAATCCCCGACATCTATTATGCTGATGAGGCAGAGTATTGCCTAAAACCCACGTTTCCGGGCTACAATAAAAAACGTTTTGACCCTGATTCTCTGTTCAGAAAGTTAGTATTAGACGATTATAACCTCAAGAATATCAACTTTACTGATACGGCATCTTTGGCAATTAGTGGTAACGTCTATTTTACGGCTATAACCGATTCTAATAATGTAGCCATTAAATTGCCATTAGAGGGTGCAGAGGTTTGGCTAGATGGAAAAAACAGTAATGTACTAAGTAAGGCCGATGGATCTTACAGCGTCTCCGTGTTACAGTCTGGAAATCATAGTGTGGAGCTAAAGTTTAAGGATCATCCAATTTTTGTTCCAGCAACAACAAATCCCGTAAGAAATATTTTGGTAAATTCTTTAGTAAATAATATCGATTTTGAAGATACCAAGACGGATACGCTTCAAATAAAAGTAGCGGCCAGTTGTGATGCGCCTATCGGTGAAAACGTAAATGTAATTGTTAATTCAAAAAGCAATGGTGTAACTTCAGCCGGGGAAAGTTTAAAGTACAACCAGAAGTTTACGATTAGATCTGCTGATTTTCAAAATACGCTACATCCTAATCAAACCGAAAGTGGCGTTATAAACTTAATATTACCTGCAACAGCGTATCAGGCACAAGTTTCCTTAATCAAAGAAAAAGATGCTCAGGGGCAACCTATAATTAATTCTAACAAGTTAGAGTACTTTAAACAGAACTATACACTTTTAGAAGCCAATCTTTCTGCCAGAGATACCATTGTAGATTCTGTAAGATATGCGAGTATTACGCAAATTACTCCGACAAGGCAAGACACTGTTTTTAAAGATTCCATCATTAAAACTGCACCATTGCACAATTTGTCATTTATCTATTACAATAACCTTCGGCTTAAAATAAATAACGACAATCCAATATTTACTGATTCAGTATTTTTTGCAAGCGCCGGAAAAAACAAGCTATTATTGGAACAGAATGATAAGCCTATTGTAAACATAAAAATACAAGAGACTTATAGCTACAGAGGAATAACGTATAACTGTGATTTAGATACGGGGCGTGTTTTTATTTTTGATAACATATCTGATATTGTAAGCAGGCAAGATTTTATGCTTGATTCTACGGGTGTTGTAAAGTACCGCTTAAATGTTGGTAAGCCAGTTTTAGAAGCTCCTTTTGAAAAATCTATCCAAATTGTAGCAAAGGTGGGAGCCAGAGAAACCTCAAAGAACTTCAATGTGGTGGTGTTAGGGCAAAGACCCAGAAACTCAACCTTTGTTACCAAAACTCCGGCAATACCATTATTTGTATTGCATGACCCGCCAGGCGATAATTCTTTTGCAACTATACAAAAAGGGACCAGTATTTCAACTACCAGAACAGCAGCGCTAAGCTTTGGCGGTGGAGCAGAGGTTTATACAGATTTAAAAGTTGGTGCCGGTGTTAACATTCCTTTCGCTGGTAAAACTGGTGCTGCGGTACGGTTTAACGCATCAGTTGATGGCGGAGCAGATAGAAATAGTTCTAAAACATTAACAGTTACTACAACTTTTGATGAAAGCTTTTCCACTTCCAGCGATGAAAGTTTAGTGGGTCATGATGGGGATGTTTATGTAGGTGCCTCTTTAAACATGATATATGCTTTAACCGATGTGATAGATTATGATGCTGAAAAAAAGGACATCAAAAGAGATACTTCTTTAGCGATAGATTATAATGGCTTTAATACCACGTTTTTATATACAGAACATCAAATTAAGAACACCATTATCCCGCAATTAGAAACACTTTATAGCATTTCCAGAAGTACCTACGAAAAGGCTAATCAGAAGTATAAAGCCGGAGA
>DASSWV010000136.1:0-3382 GCA_035704545.1 Pelobium sp. | reverse complement strand
ACTCCGGCTTTCTCGTTCTTATCTGCCTTTGATGCCAAATAGATAACCGCTTTAATAGCAGTTTTACAAGTGTTACTTAACATATCATCCGTTCAAAAATTTGTTTCCTTCTTCAGAAATCATATCGGGGCTCCAAGCTGGTTCAAAAACAAGCTCTACCTTTATTTCGTAATCTAAAAAACTTTCTTGCATGGCTTGTTTGGTTGCGTCCACTATAGATTCGCCCATTGGACAAAATTTGGTGGTAAGCGTCATAAATACTGTAATTATATGCTCCTCTTCATTAAATTGAATTTCATAAACTAAACCCAAATCAACAATATTTAACCCAATTTCTGGATCCATCACATGGTATAAACCCGTGAGCGCAATGGTGCTCTTTAGCTCGTTGTTTGTTGCTACGTTCATTTTAATTTTGATTGATGAAACAGAATGATGAATACATTAATATTGTAAAGCAAAGCATTGATCAGCAATAGCGCAGCGCCGATATTTAAGGCGATAACGTTGATATTGATGATGCCAAAGCTAAGAATAACAAAACCTAAAAGGTAAGTGATAACGTTACCGATAAAAATATTGTTTTTGAAAAGCTCTTTTGGATTAGGCGTTTTGCCTAAGCCAGCAATATCGTGATACACTTTATTCCAAACGATAAACGGTAGGGTTTTAAATGTCATACCTAGGATAATGGCGGTAATCCAGCCAAAAAAGATGGTAAAACCGTAAAGCGTTACAAATTTTTGATGACCCAGCGTACTAAAAATTAATATGATACCGATGATGATGACCAAAGGAACACCTATTAAAGCCACCGAAAGCATAGAAATTTGCACTTGCTCATCCACTTTCTTCCGGATTCTTTTTTGATAAGCCTTGTAAATAAAACTCGCAAATAAAGCCACAGCCGTACTCATTAAAACAACCGGAATTAAACTAATCATAGCATTACTGCCGATTATAAATAGGATGATGAAACTGAGTAAACCCATGTTGATCAATCCGTAAATCCACCACAAGGTCTTTTTATTCTCGTATTTTGAGATTAAAAACATAGGAATTAACCTTGCGCCAACGCCAATAATCATCAACAAAAACCAACCGACGATACCCAAATTTGCATGCAGGGACAAGTATTGAACCGATGCTTGCGTAAAAATTGGGGTTTGAAAGTTGTAAATGAGCAACAATCCCACGAAAGTGGTTACCAACAACCAAATTACCGCTGTAAATGCCGAAACAGCATGCACATTATACTTTTTACTATTTACAATACTAATGGTTAAATTTACCAAGTAAGTGATTACCGCAAGATTCACAATAATTGCTCCCGCTTGGGCTATTGATCCAAAATCAAAAGTGTAAAAAGCATAAACCAACATTGGGATACCGATGGCGCCAAATATAAAAGACAGGTAAGCCAAAAAATTACTGTGCAGTTTGCCTTCAATTAATACTGGAAACAGTTGATGGCTTGCGCCCAAAATCATCATTGTTCCCCAACCTAAAGCCATGGTGTGCGTAATTGCCAACGCTTTTGCATTGAAATGATGCTGGGTAAATGCACTAACATCAGCCATCATTAAAACTGTAGCGACAAAAAATGACAAGGCTGCGTACGCATAAAACGGCAGTACCACGCGGTAATCGGTGTTTTTAATGGGGCTGTTTGCGCCTGCTGTAAACATTTAGTCTTTGTAAATTAAAAGGTGTACTTCGCCATCGTTTATTTCTTGGATTCGGTATTCAAAACCTTGCTCTGCCAGTTCGGGCAATAAAAATACTGGAATTCTTTTATGATAAACAAATAAGGCTTTCTCTTTTGGTAAGTTCTCTAACTCGCCTAAAATGGTGTGCATTGGTTTTGGCATTTCCAATTCCCGTACATCGATTTTAATCAAGTTATTGTTAAACTGAGTAATTAGAGCTTCCCAACCAGTGCCTTCATTTGTTTCAACTTCTTCCGCACCTTCTTTGGCTTCGGTTGGTTTATAGAAATAGGTTTCCACCAAATCTTCGGCAACATGATCAATATGAATAATAAATCCTTTTTTTTCCAGCATTTTTACCAATGGAATAGGTTCAAAGGTATTGATGATTTTAAGCGCCTGACCGGCCTGTATGGTTTTAATCTTTTCTAAAATCAAACTCAACGGATCCTGACCAGAAGTTAACAATGCCCGAACATCAAAATCAATAATCTGGTCTTTGGTGATATCGGCCACAAATTCCGGAACGTCTTTTGGTTCAGTTTCAACCGGAGTTACTTCTTCATCCACCTCAAAACCAAGTGGCTTTAATTTGGCAAAAAACTCATCGACACTATGCCCAACCATTTTAGATGCCATTGCAATACTGGTTCTGTTCGCCAATATTTTTCTAAGAATCGGGTTACGGAGCTTCTCTAATTTCGGGTCGATACTAACTATCGCTTCCAAAGCATCTGGATTAGCCCTTATAATTTTACCGATTTTAGAATTTATATCTATTTTTTCCATCGCTTTGATTTCCAAATCGCCGGGCCGAAGCCCAGCGCAATTCCTATCTGATTGCAAAATCTTTGCAATTTCTAAGCTGAAAAGTATCTTAATTTGTTGATAAGCTTTTCTGCAATTTAACCATTTTAGGAAACAGAATATTGTTTTCTAAATGGATATGCAGGAATAAATCATCTTCAAACTCCTGCAAAAGCTTAAATGTGAGTGCATAACTAGCGCAAGAATCTGCGGGCAAAGTATAATCGTTGGTAATTAAACGTATTCTTTCCAACATTCTACCAACCGTATCGTGTTCCTTTTCCATTTCGGCAATGGTGGCAATTTTATCATGATTTAAAACCGTGTTCTTATCTGCTTTAATCAGCTCTTTAACATAAGGAAACAGCACTTTTTCTTCATCAATCATGTGTTCTGTAAGTTCGGTAGCTATTGATTTTGTAAGGTCACTAACCTCCGTTAATTCGGGATGAGTGTGACCATGCACCTGCATAATCTTGCTGGTATAAGCTAACAAATCCGGAAGACTTTTCTTTACATAGCTGTGGTGCGTGTTTACAATATAATCTGCTAAAAAGTCAATCGCCCAATCATCATAAGGTACACCTCTTGTAACCGGAGCTTTATCTATCTGTTGCAGTTCCTGCTCCACTTTATCAAAATCTAAACCTTTTTCGCTACAAACTTCTCTTACAGTTTTTTTACCGCCACAGCAAAAATCGATTCCATATTTTTTAAATACCTCTGCTTTGCGCAGATCTTTAACTGCAATTTCCCCTAGCGTTTCCTCGTTTTCGCCCTTCATGTTTTTACGGATTTTTATTCTCCACCATTCTGGTCCTTCTTCCAAATACTCCCAAGTAAATACGTTCCCTCGCTCTCCTAAA
>DASSWV010000117.1:0-2806 GCA_035704545.1 Pelobium sp. | reverse complement strand
TTTAAAGCAACGAGCGGAACAGATGGGAATTTAATTAAATGGGGTGCCGACGGAATAGGAGAAGTATATTTTGAAATCGAAAAGAGTGCTGATGGAACGAAATGGAGCCATTTAGCAAAAATTAAAAGTGTAAATCTTAATACCGGATATCAATATTTAGATAAAAATCCAGAGCCATTGACTTATTACAAAATAAAGTTATATAATTTGGATGGCAAATTCACAGAAAGTGAAATAGTATCAGTAAGAACTCAATCTTTAAGAAATATTCCACTATTCTTTCCTAATCCTGCTAAAAATGAAATAAAGTTAAAAGCTGATATTTCAAGGATTGAAATCTTTGATCTATGGGGTAGAAAATTACTTGAAACTAGAGGTGTATTCGATGGTAATGTTTCTTTAAAAGGATTAATTGATGGGTCTTATTTGATATATCTTTATATAGATAAGAAGAGATTTACGGAAAAGCTAATTGTGAAAAATTTCTAAAAACACCAATCAGTTCAACATTTATTTAAGTGTGCTTCAACTCTGATTGATTACGCTTTTGATAGGCACAAAACTTAATCTCTTATTATACTCCCCAATATAATTTTGTTTTAACCTTCCTAACCATCATCTTTGAGCATGAGCGAAACCTTAGCAACCGTTGGCCTAAATGGCGTGAAATTTAATGCAGCAATTGGTTGGTATCCAGAAGAAAGAGTTTTCAAAAATAATTTTATTGTTGATCTTTCAGTCAGTTTTGTTGCAGAGAAAGCTTTTACAGATGATAACCTGACCCAAAGTATAGATTATATGCAACTCCATGAAATTTGCAAAGAAGTGTTTGAAGAAGAGGCAAAACTGCTTGAATTTGTGGCTCAAAAAATCATTGATAAAATAACTGAACAATTTAGCACTTTGCGGGAAGTTACCCTATGCATCAAAAAGTTAAATCCTCCTGTGAAAGCGCAAATAGAAAGCTCTTTTGTGCAGTTGAGCTATAAAAAGTAAGATGACATTTAACCAAACGTTTTGGTTGATTTGTCCAAAAACTTACGAAGTTTTAGAACTCCGTAAGTCTCAACAAAGTGTTCGATTATTTTATCGATTACAGCTTTGCACTCTTTAACCTCAGTGAGTTTGCAATCACAGAAACAGAACTAAAACTCATTGCCAAAGCGGCAATCATCGGCGAAAGCAACATTCCGAAAACTGGATATAAAACGCCCGCTGCAATAGGGATTCCAAGTATGTTATAAGCTAGTGCGAAAAACAAGTTCTCTTTTATGTTTTTCATTACTTTATGGCTCAACAATTTTGCTTTAACTATTCCGTTCAAATCGCCTTTAACTAGCGTAATGGAAGCACTTTCAATTGCTACATCTGTCCCGGTTCCCATGGCTATCCCGATATCCGCTTGTGAAAGTGCAGGAGCATCATTAATTCCGTCACCAGCCATTGCTACCTTTCTGCCTTCTTTTTGTAAGCGTTTAATTTCCTCCAACTTATCTTCGGGCAACATTTGTGCTTTAAAACCGTCCAACTCTAAAATGTCACTCACTGCTTTTGCAGTAGCGTGATTGTCACCGGTCAACATAATTACCTGTAAACCTTCCTCTCGCAGTTTCTTAATCGCACTTTTACTTCCTTCTTTAATTTGATCAGAAATTACCACAAAACCAACGGCTGTTTTATTGATGGCTAAATAAGAAACTGTTTTTCCTTTTTCCTGCTCATTTTTAACCTCTTCTGCTAATTTATCAGAGATGGATGCACCAATTTGCTCCATTAGTTTTTGATTTCCTAAACCTAAATCATCACCATTGAGCTTACCGATTACGCCTTTGCCAGTGATCGCCTCAAAGTTTATGATTTCTTGAGTCTCGATATTTTTCTCTTTGGCAAAGTTTAATGTTGCCTGCGCTAAAGGATGTTCACTGTTAGCATTTAAAGATGCAATTTTTGATGTTAAATCATCTTCAGAATAGCTTGAATCATGACTCACAATCTGCTCTACCGAAGGTTTTCCTTCCGTTACTGTACCAGTTTTATCAATGATCAATACATCCATTTCGTTCATTTTTTCCAGTGCTTCTGCATTTTTTATCAGCACTCCGGCAGTTGCGCCTTTACCAACACCTACCATCACGGCCATTGGCGTAGCTAAACCTAAAGCACAGGGGCAAGCAATAATTAACACTGCAATTGCATTTACAAACGCAAAAACATAAGCAGGATCTGGACCGAAAATAGCCCAAACAATAAATGTAATAACAGCTGTTAAAACAACAATCGGCACAAAATAACCAGAGATTTTATCAGCTAATTTTTGAATTGGCGCTTTGGAGCGACTGGCATTGTTTACCATTTCAATGATCTGCGAAAGCAAAGTTTCGGCACCTACTTTTTCGGTGGTCATTACAAAAGAACGGTTTCCGTTGATGGTTCCTGCGCTTACCTTATCGCCCTGAGTTTTTTCAACTGGAATTGGCTCGCCAGAAATCATTGATTCATCAATAATAGGGTTGCCTTCTTTTACGCTTCCATCAACCGGTACTTTTTCTCCAGGTTTCACTTTCAGCAAGTCGCCAATCTCTACATCATCTATAGCAATCTTTTGTTCTTTACCGTCCACTATTTTATTGGCAGTATTGGGTGCCAATTTCAATAACTCTTTAATGGCACTGTTTGTTCTACTATGTGCTCTGGCTTCTAAAACTTGACCTAACAAAACAAGCGTAAGTATTACCGAGGCAGCCTCAAAATAAACATAAACGGTTCCGGCTTCGGTTTTAAACTGATCCGGAAATACATCTGGGAA
>DASSWV010000100.1:0-5097 GCA_035704545.1 Pelobium sp. | reverse complement strand
GGTTAATCCATTATTTTTCAATTTGCATAAAGCGATATCTAAACCATCTAAAGAAGTTCCGGACATTAATCCGATAATTAACCGTTCTTGCTTGTTAGCGATGGAATTAAGTTTGGAGATACAGTCCTTCATTGTAAAATAATTTGTATTACTTAAAAATTAAGCGAGTTTTGTCCGAAGGAACCTAATTCCTCTATCAAACCAACTGCCTTTTCTGTTGGCGTAAAACGTTTTTACCAAGTTGTACATGATTTTATTTTCTGAAATTTCTTTGGGAAACTCTTTTATTGGATGTGGATAAACCTCGATATCATAAGTGTTTTCAACATTAGAATGCACTCCAGAACCATCATGCCCAATATTGTTAATTAGCGAACGTGTTACGTTTAGTGCCAGCCCATTATTTAAAAAAACCGAAGCATACCATCTAATTGCCCACGAATTATTTTTCCCGTTCTTGAAATCATTCATCTGTTTCCAGAAGTTCATTTTTCCGTCGAAAGTAAAATCCTTGATTTTCTGCTCGTCAAACTGTGAGATCAAATGATCTATATCGGGATTAAATTTATCCCAAGCTCTTTTCCAGCTTGCCCAACCAAGGCTGTGGCTTGCTCTGTAAAAAAAAGTTTCGGGCAAACCGTCAGAGAGCTTTATTGGATACATATATGAACAAACATGATAAACCTCTTCCTCATCCTGATATCTTTCCAAAGCCTCATTTAAATAGGTTAAAGTGTGCTTTGAACATATCAAATCGTCCTCAAAAACAATAAATTTTCCGTGGCTTTCGCTTAGTTGGGTAACTCCATTAATAATAGAATTCGCGAGTCCTAAATTTTTCTCCTGCTTTACAATAGTAACCGATTTAAAACCATCAACCGTTGCAATATAGTCTGCAACCTGCTTTATTGCTTCTTCGTCTTTGTCGGATTTGGCACCGTCAGCAAAAATAAAAAACTCAGTTTCTGGAGCTAAGTGATTAGCTTTTAACGATTCAATCGTTTGGCGAGTGTGGTGTGGCCGATTATAAACAAAAAGTGCTAATGGAGCTAAACTATTCATAGCGGTTTATGTAGATTTTAATTTATTAAGAATTTGGTTGATAGCATCATTAATATCTGGCGAAATGCGTAAAAGATAAACCGCAAACAGATAAATTGATGCAATTAGACCAGATCTCAGCAAAACATCAAAAAAGAAATTATCGATTATGGGGAGGTAAATGCCAAACAAAAGCACTAAAACCGCAATTACAATCAACTTTAAAAAAGCAAGACTAAAGGGCTGTAGCTGATATTTAAGCAGTAAATATAGCCAATAAGTAAAATTGAGGATTAATGTGGTAAGGCAATAAGCTAAAGCGGCACCTAAAATTCCAAATTTTGGAATAAATATCACATTCAACAAACCACACAAAACAGCTGCTGTCAATAATATCGGCATCATTAATTTATAGGTCTTGGAAAATAAGATGATGATGCCATTTAATCCTCCGGTAATATCTACTAAAAAACCAATCGCCACCACTACAAAAACATAGTAGAAGTCAACAAATTCTGGCTTTTTTAATAGAATCAAGATGTTATGCCAGTTGGCAATCAAACCAATTAAAAACAAGGAACCGAGCATAAACTGCACTAAAGACGTTTTGCCATATATTTTATTGATCTTCTTTAAATCGTTGGTTTTCCAAGCATCGGCAATCAGTTGGTAAGAGGTAATTCCGAAAGCCCTGGCAGGTAAATTAATCACAACGCCCATCGCAAAGAGTGTCCCATAATAGCCTATCATTTCTTCACTAGTGTAAATTCTGAGCATAATGGTACCTATACTCTGAATCATGGTGATAGAGGTTCCCGCAAGCATAGAATAAAATCCGTAGCGCAATATTTCGGATGACCTTTCTTTTACAGGAGCTTCAACCGTTTTAAACCTTAATAAATCAAGTTTTTTTAAATAGCCTAATAAAATCAGAAGGATGAGCGCATTGGCTATCACATACCAATAAATGAACTCTTGATATTGAATCCATTGAAAATAAACCAAACCAACGCCAATGGTAGTAAATACTTTAAGTAATACCTCCCGCAAAAAAGATGGCAAAATATTATGAAACGTAGTACGGGCAAAAGTTTCTGTAATGGCGTACCAAAAAACAAAAAGGGAAAGCGGAATAATTAGGTAATAATATTGGGCATAATATGATGATCCATTGCCACTATCCTTAAAATCAATCACAATCTCCTTTCCGAAAACATAAAGAGCCGTGACCACTAAAAAACCAATACCTGTAACTTTAAAAACATAAGACGGAAAACCATGATGATTACCATCCTGAGCTTTAAAATAGGGAAAATACCTTGGGATTACGCTGTTAAAACCGATAGCAGCAAACTGCGTATAAAGCAGACAAACGGAATTCATTAAAACAAAAAAGCCAATCTGCTCTGCGGTAAAAGCTCTTTGAAACAGTATAATTAGATTAAAAAAACCTAAGGCGGTACCTATATAAAGCGTGATGCTGTTAAAAAAGCCTTGTTTTTTTAAAAGGTTCAATTCGTTGTTTTTTAGTCTTGGGTTTTACAAGCAAAAATTTAAAGCGCAAAGATATACATTTTGATGTTCAGCCGGTGTGCGGTATTTTACTGTTTAGCTGAAGCTTATCCAATTGAGCAAATAAAAAAATCCTTGACCTTAAAAAATCATACGTAAATTACACGTTTTTAAATCACGGATGACAAATTTATTAACAGATAGAACTTTTTGGGAAAATTATTGGGAAAGCAAAACTGATATTATTCAACAGATCCCTGCAAACCATACTTTTCATCAACAACTAGAAAAAATTATTTCAGAAAGAAACGTAAAGTCAGCGATAGAACTGGGTGGTTTCCCGGGTTATTATGCAGTTTTTCTGAAGAAATACTTCAATTTGAATGTTGCTCTTTTAGATTATTTTATCCATCCTTCCTCTGTAAATGCACTTTTGAAAGAAAATGGTTTAAATGAGACAGATGTGGAACTTATTGAAGCCGATCTTTTTAGTTACCAGCCAGAAAAACAATATGATCTGGTTTTAAGTTGCGGTTTAATTGAACATTTTAACGATACTGAGGACATTGTGAACCGGCATATCCCGTTTCTGAAACCAGGTGGAACGTTGTTAATCACTCTACCTAATTTTAAATCTGTTAATGGTTGGTTCCAGAAAAATTTTGATGCAGAAAATTACAACAAACACAACATAGCAAGCATGGACATCGTCTTGCTTAAAGAAATTTGCGAGAAAGCGGGCTTAAAAGACATTAAAGTCAACTATTACGGACGGTTTAGTGTATGGTTTGAAAACGAACAACAAAAACCAAAAGGGGTAAGGTTACTTAAAAAGATTGTTTGGCTTGCTGGAAAGGTTTTTACGAAGATAGTTCCGTTTGATAGTAAAGGTCTTTCTCCCTATATCGTATTAGAAGCCAAAAAACCTTAAGACTTTATTTATTTAACATCAATAGGTTTAAATGAAGTTAAATCCTGAAAATTAGGCGACATTTTAAAACGCATATAAGCCTGTTTAATAAAACTGACCATTGCATAATCATTGGCTTGCATTACAAAATCATAAGACGGCCGAAAGTTGAGCATAAAAACCAAAAGCTTATCGCCTTTTAAACCCGTGATTCGGGTAACCAAAGTTTTATTGAAAATTTGATCAACCATATTATTTTGGTAATCACGCTCCATTATTTCCATCAAACGGCGAGCATTTTTTCCTTCTTTGCTAAAGGCACTCCAAATCGCATCAATACCTAAACCAACGTTTCCATTGCTGATGTTTAAAATATCTTTATTGTTGCCTAGCCTTACAGCTTGATTGAAAGCTTTTTTAGCCTCCTCGTACTTTGCTTTTGCCAGCAAAACCGAATCTTTAAAAAGTACTTCTGGCAAAGGAATAGCTTGCCTCTGAAGGTAGATAATTAATGCGCTTTGGTTGGTAACTTTTAAGGTATCTGGTATATAATTATTGAGTCTGCTGACGAGCACATCGCCGGTTTTGGCATTTACCCAAAACTCTCCTTTGCTGTTATTGTATATGGTTTGGTTTGTACGCAAATTGGTGATACTTACTCGGCTTAATCGCTGTTTAGTATCCTTATCAAATACCAAACCCGCTAAAGGTTCTTGCTGTGCAAAAAGCTTCAGCCCGATAAACATCAGGATAACCGAAAATACTAACCGCTTCAAACCATTATTTTTTAACCTTTAAACCTTGACCAATCTGTATGTAATCATCAGTCATGTTGTTTAAAGCTTTTAACTCTTCAACAGTTAATCCAAAACGCTTAGAAATATTATAAAGTGTATCTCCTTTTTGTACTACATAATTATCACCGGCAATAATTGCTGTAGCATTTTTTTCTCTGTCCTTATTGGCTTCTTTAGGGATGTTTTTATTAATGTCGGCTAAAACCTTGTCTTCTCGTTTTATTTTTTCGTACTTCCCTTCTGGGCGATCAAATTGGTCCAGCTCATAACGTTCAATCAAGCTAATTAGCAAGTCTGGGTATTTTGGATTAGTTGCGTAGCCAGCCTGTTTGAGCCCTTTTGCCCATCCTATATAATCATTCTTATCCAACTCAAATAAAAAAGCATAGCGTTTTCTTTTTAAAAATTCGGAATGATCTCTAAAGCTCTCCTCCGGGTTTTTATAAACACGGAAACAGTCATCTTTTTTATCATCATCTTTATAATAGCCTTTTCCCGGCCAATCACTGGTGCATTTTATCCCAAAATGGTTGTTAGCATATTTAGCCAAATCACTTTTCCCGATACCCGATTCTAAAATAGCCTGTGCCATGGTAATGCTTGCAGGAATACCATAGCGGTTCATCTCGGTAATGGCAATTCCTTTAAACCTTTGGATATAAGTTGCTACGGTATAGTTGGTGTAATTTCCGGAAGTTTGCTTATTTGCGTTCTTTTCAATCTGCTTATTTTGATAATGTACACCCTTTTTAGGAGAACATGAAGCTAGTACAAATACGCTCAGTATTAAAGTTAATAGTTTGTTCATTTATATATTCTCAATTTTTGACCAATCCC
>DASSWV010000528.1:0-5029 GCA_035704545.1 Pelobium sp. | reverse complement strand
ACTTTTTCAGCTTTAACAATCCTTACGGCGCTTGCCCAAAATGTGAAGGTTTCGGCCGTGTTTTAGGTATTGATGAAGATTTGGTCATCCCAGATAAATCAAAATCTATTTACGATGGGGCAATTGCGCCTTGGCGTGGAGAAAAAATGCGAGAATGGTTGGATGAACTCATTAAACATTCTTCGAAATTCGATTTTCCAATTCATCGTTCGGTTAGTCAATTGACGAACGCCGAACGTATATTACTTTGGAAAGGCAATAAGTATTTTAAAGGTTTAGATGCTTTTTTTGTTTTTTTAGAGGAGCAGACCTATAAAATCCAGTACCGGGTGATGCTTTCGAGGTATCGTGGGAAAACCAACTGCCCAGATTGTTTGGGTAGCCGTTTACGTCCGGATGCGATGTATGTGAAAGTTGCCGAGCATTCCATTACTGATTTGGTTTTGATGCCTTTGAAAGAGTTGCTTCCTTTTTTCGAAAATATAAAATTGGATGAGCGTGATACAAAAATTGCCAAACGCTTATTGTTAGAAATCACCAATCGGATCCTGTTTTTGAACGAAGTTGGCTTGGGTTATTTAACGCTGAACAGACTGTCAAACACTTTATCCGGCGGAGAATCGCAACGCATTAACTTAGCGACTTCTTTAGGAAGTTCATTGGTAGGCTCTGTTTATGTTTTGGATGAACCGAGTATTGGTTTGCACCCGAAAGACACTAACCGTTTAATTGGCGTTTTAAAATCGTTAAGAGATGTAGGCAACACGGTTTTAGTGGTAGAGCATGAAGAAGAAATGATGCAAGCCGCCGATCATTTAATTGATATTGGCCCCGAAGCTGGAACTTTAGGTGGCGAACTGATTTTCGCAGGCACTTATGATGAGATTTTAACAGATGAGAAAAGCCTGACTGGTAAATATTTAAGTGGCAGAGATAGTATTGCAATCCCCAAAACTAGAAGAAAGCCGATTGAATTTATTGAGATAAAAGGCGCAAGAGAAAATAACCTTCAAAACATTGATGTAAAGTTTCCTTTAAATGTGCTTTGTGCCGTAACAGGCGTTTCGGGTTCGGGAAAAACATCATTGGTAAAACGGATTTTATTACCTGCTTTACAAAAAACTTTAGGCAATTACTCAGGAGAACAAACCGGAGCTTATGATGGAATTGAAGGTGCAATAAATGAAATCACTGGCGTTGAGATGGTAGACCAGAATCCTATTGGTAGGTCTTCCCGCTCAAATCCGGTAACGTATGTTAAAGCTTGGGATGAGATTAGATCTTTATACGCTTCACAGGCGTCCGCGAAAGCTGGTGGATTAAAACCTGCTGCATTTTCTTTTAACGTGGAAGGAGGAAGATGTGATGTTTGCCAAGGTGAGGGAGAAGTGAAAATTGAAATGCAGTTTATGGCAGATATTTATTTGCCTTGCGAATCTTGTAACGGAAAACGTTTTAAACAGCATGTTTTAGACATTACTTACAATGATAAAAACGTTTCTGAGGTGTTGGAAATGACCATTGACGAAGCATTAGCGTTCTTTCAAAAAGAAACAAAAATTACTGCTAAACTACAGCCTTTAGTAGATGTAGGTTTGGGCTATGTTCATTTAGGGCAATCGTCAAACACTTTATCTGGTGGTGAAGCGCAACGTATTAAGTTGGCGTCTTTTTTAATTAAAGGTAATAATAGCTCTAAAACATTATTTATTTTTGACGAGCCAACCACTGGTTTGCATTTCCACGATATTAAAAAGCTGTTGAAATCTTTTGAAGCTTTGATAGCACAGGGAAATACCATCATTGTTATTGAGCATAATATGGATGTGATAAAGTGTGCAGATTGGGTGATTGACATAGGCCCAGAAGGTGGAAACGAAGGTGGTAAATTGGTTTTTGAAGGAACTCCGGAGGAGTTGGCTAGTAATAAAGAGTCTTATACCGGGAAATATTTGGCAGGAAGATTATAGTTCGAAGGAGTTCATTGAGTTCATTAGTCATTAGGCTTGTAAAATGGTAAAGGAAAAGTTCAATAGTCATTAGGCTTATTTAGTGAAAAGAAAAAGAGTTTATTAATAATAAGATTGGTGACTAAGTAACTAATTCCGCTAATGACTAAAATAGCAAATACTAATGACCAGTGCACTAATTCAACTAACGAACTAAAATTATGAGTTTTAACAATCTTGAGGACTTAGAAGTTTATAAAAGAGCCTTTGCTTTATCTGATGTTATCTGGAGCGAGGTAAGTAGCTGGAAAGATTTCTTCACAAAAGATACAATTGGAAAACAGTTAGTAAGAGCCGCAGATTCGATTGATTCTAATATTGCAGAAGGTTATGGACGCTTTCATTACAAAGAAAATAAAAACTTTTGCTATTATAGCAGAGGTTCGCTTTTAGAAACTAAAGGTTTCATAAAGAAATGCAAAGACCGAGGTTTAATCGAAACAGAAAAAGCTGATTTACTATTGAATGAAATAGAACAAATCCATAAAATGTTGAATGCTTACATTAGTTACATTGGAAAGAAAAAACAAGAAGTCTAAATAACATTCACACTTCAACAACTAATGAACTAGTGAACTCAACGAACTTATCACGCTTCAAAAGCCTAATGACTAATGAACCAGTGAACTAAATGAACTAAAAGATCAATGAAAGAAGAATCCAAATTAATACGTACGCAAGCAAAACGGACTGAAAACAGAGAACATTCGGTGCCTTTGTATTTAACATCCAGTTTTATTTTTGACGATGCCGAACAAGGTAGAGCAGTTTTTGCTGGCGAGGAAGAAGGGAATATTTATTCCCGTTACTCCAATCCAAACACCACCGAACTGATTGATAAAATTTGCATGATGGAAGGTGCGGAAGCTGGTTTGGTGTTTTCATCAGGAATGGCAGCGGTTTTTGCTTCTTTTGCGGCGTTATTAAAATCGGGTGATCACATTGTTTGTTTCCGGTCTGTTTTTGGTTCTACGCATCAGTTGCTGACCCAGTTATTTCCTCGTTGGGGCATCAACCATACTTATGTGGATGCTTCAAAACCAGAGGATTTAGAAAAAGCCATACAGTCAAATACCAAAATGATATTTTTGGAAACCCCATCTAACCCTGGTTTAGAGTTGGTAGATTTAGAATGGCTGTGCAAAATCAAAGAAAAGCATCCACAAATTATCATCAACGTTGACAATTGTTTTGCTACGCCATACCTGCAAAAACCAATTGAATACGGTGTGGATTTGGTAAGTCATTCAGCTACAAAATACATGGACGGACAAGGGCGTGTTTTGGGTGGGGCAGTTTGCGGAAGAGCGGATTTAATTGATGAAATGATGTTTTTCATTCGTCATACAGGACCGGCAATGTCGGCTTTTAATGCTTGGGTGCTTTCAAAAAGCTTAGAAACACTGCCCTTACGTTTAGATAGGCATTGCAGTAGCGCATTAAAAATTGCAGAAGTTTTAGAAGCAAGTGAAGAAGTTGAAGAGGTGCGTTACCCACATTTGAAATCACATCCGCAATACGAGCTAGCCAAAAAGCAGATGAAACAAGGTGGTGGAATTGTGACTTTTATTATCAAAGGTGGTTTTGATAGAGCTAAGCGCTTTTTAGACTGTTTGCAAATGCTGTTGATCACCTCAAATTTAGGCGATAGCAGAAGTATTGCAACACATCCAGCATCTACCACACACTCGAAATTAACGGAAGAAGAACGAGAAAACATCGGCATTTACCCCGGTTCAATTCGTCTTTCCATAGGTTTAGAAAATATTGACGATATTGTGGAAGATGTGATTGGAGCTTTGGAAAAATCTAAGTAGGTGGTTAGGTTGTCAGTTGGTTAGGTTTTTAGGCTTATGGAGTTCATTAATTGAATTTGTTTCATTAGTATTAATTGAAAATTTATTACCAAAATAATTGAGTTTGCAGGTTCTCAAATCTCACATCTCAATACTCAAATCTCATTAAAAATGAAAATAGAATTAAATAGATTAAACGACGCTGTACATTTTGAAGCAAAAGGAAGTGGCGATGTAAAAGTTCATATTGATGGTTCGGAAGCTATTGGCGGACAAGGCTTAGGTGTACGCCCGATGGAGCTAGTTTTGATGGCTTTGGGTTCTTGCAGTTCTTTGGATTTAATTAGCATTTTAAAGAAACAGAGACAAGAAATCACTGATTTTTCTGTGGATGTTAATGGAGAACGACGCGAAGAAATTCCGACTATATTCACAAAAATTCATATCTTATTCCGATTAAAAGGAAAAATAGACCAAGCTAAAGCGGAAAAAGCAGCAGAGTTAGCAGTAAAAAAATATTGTTCTGTACATGATATGTTGGCTGCCGGCGGTGTGGAAGTGACTTATTCTTTTGAAATTAGTTAAGGTGGAAGGCTTAAGGTTTAGGGCTTAAGGATTTAAAATCTTCTATCATTCAAAATTATTAAACAATCTGAAAATCATTCTTCACTCATTCAAAATTTAATCAGCATATTGCAAAGCATCATTCACTCATTCAAAATTCAATCATTCAAAATAAACTGACAAAGCATCATTCACTCATTCAAAATTAAATAACGTTTGTTATCAAAAAAAACGAAATATGCGATTAGGGCGCTCATGGTTTTAGCCAAAGAATTTGGACAAGAGCCTTTGAGCATCCTTTCTATTTCCCAAAAAGAAAAGATTCCGAAAAAGTTTTTGGAACAGATTCTTTTGGAGATGCGTAATGCTGGTTTTTTGTATAGCAAGAAAGGTGCTGGTGGTGGCTATTCATTATTGAAGGATCCTGCAGAAATCAATCTGGTACATGTGATGCGCTTAACAGGCGGACCTATTGCAATGTTATCTTGCGTAAGTCTGAATTTTTATCAGCGTTGCGATGAGTGTAAAGATGAAGAAACCTGCGGTATTAGAGATGCTTTTCAGAGCGTAAGAGATGCTACTTTAAAAATTCTTTTGGAAACCAGTATTGCGGACCTGATTGTTAAAGAACAGAAGTTGGGCGATAAGTTTAGGATTTAA
>DASSWV010000078.1:0-5109 GCA_035704545.1 Pelobium sp. | reverse complement strand
AGCCGCAACTATGGGACAGTACATGGGCCCGGCAGTTGGTATGTTTGGCTTTTCTTTGGCTTTAGCAATTCCCTTTACCTTATTTGCAACATTCCCGTCATTGTTAAAATCCTTACCAAAATCTGGCGGTTGGTTAAATAGCGTAAAGGTTTCATTAGGTTTTATAGAGCTGGCTTTGGCGCTCAAATTTTTATCAAATGTGGATTTGGCCTATCATTGGGAACTGTTTGACCGTGAAGTGTTTTTAGTGCTTTGGATTGTGATTTTTGGAATGTTAGGTTTTTATTTGTTGGGTAAACTCAAGTTTTCTCACGATAGCGATTTAAAATTTATTACTGTGCCAAGATTGTTTTTGGCGATAATTACCTTTGCATTCACCATATACATGGTCCCGGGTTTGTGGGGAGCGCCTTTAAAGAGTATAAGCGCATGGCTGCCGCCACAAACCACACAAGATTTTGATTTATATTCTAATAGCTTATCTTCGCCTGTAATTGAGGAAAATGCAGTTGAAAAAAAGTATGGTGCCTTGTTTAAAGCGCCGTATAACCTAAATGCATTTTTTGATTATGAGCAAGGATTAGCATACGCAAAACAACAGAATAAACCAGTTTTGTTGGATTTTACAGGGCATAGTTGCGTAAACTGCCGTAAAATGGAAGCGGCCGTTTGGAGCGATAAAGAGGTTTTAAGAAGAATACAGAATGATTATGTTTTGATTTCTTTATATGTGGATGATAAAACAGAACTGCCAGAAAGCGAGCAATATGTGTCTTCTTTTTCTGGAAAAAAAATAAAAACAATTGGCAATAAATGGAGCGATTTGCAGGCGTCCAAGTTTAAAACCAACTCGCAACCCTTTTATGTGCTGCTGAACAGCGAAGAAAAAGTATTAACAGCACCTGAGGCTTTTAATCTTGATATTGAAAATTATATCAATTTTTTAGATAGCGGAATTGCTGCATTTCAAAATATAAAGTAATGAGTAAAATAAAAAAAATTGGAGTCTTAACTTCCGGTGGCGATTCTCCCGGGATGAACGCGGCAATTAGAGCGGTAGTGAGGTCAGGTCTTTACTACAACTTAGAAGTTGTGGGAATTAAAAGAGGGTACGAGGGATTGATTTTAGGAGAGTTTGAAAACATGGATCGCAAATCTGTGGCAAACATTATCCAACGTGGCGGAACAATGTTGAAAACTGCCAGAAGCGCAGAATTTAAAACAAAAGAAGGTAGAGAAGCTGCTTATAAGCAATTAAAATCTCAAAACATTGATGGCTTAGTAGCGATTGGTGGTGATGGAACTTTTACAGGAGCAAAGATTTTTGGAGAAGAGTTTGACTTCCCCATTTTGGGTTTGCCCGGCACAATCGACAATGATTTATTTGGTACCGATTTTACAATTGGATACGATACTGCAATAAACAATGTAGTGGAAGCAATTGATAGAATTAGAGATACAGCCGAGTCTCATTCTAGACTTTTCATTGTTGAAGTGATGGGTCGTGACTGTGGTTTGATAGCTTTAAGAAGTGGAATTGGCGTTGGTGCAGAATCTATTTTTATCCCAGAAACAAAAACGGATTTAGAAGCGTTGATGCATCGTTTAGAGATTAGTAGGGCAGATAAAATGTCTAAAATTTTAATTGTTGCAGAAGGAGAGGGTGATTCTGGCGGAGCTGTGGAGCTTGCTGAGAAAGTTAAAGTACGCTTCCCGCATTACGACACCAAAGTTTCTATCTTGGGGCATATTCAACGAGGCGGAAAACCAACTTGTATGGATAGGGTTTTAGCAAGCAGATTAGGGGTAGCGGCTGTTGAAAGTTTAATTGCAGGCCGTAAAGATGAAATGGTTGGATTAATAAATGGTAAAATAGAATATACCTCTTTTGATCATGCGATTAAACACCACATAGAAATCAAAAAAGATTTATTTAAGATTGTAGATATACTTTCTTTGTAGAAATAGTTTGATTTGAGAAAGTCCTTCTTTTACGAGAGGGACTTTTTTTTGTGACTTGGTTTTTTAATATAATCACCACTAAGGAATTTCTTCTTCGGATATTAATTTGGATTAAAGAAAGATCAAGGGCGTATTTTGACAAGTTTGAAAATCTGTTAGGTCATCGGCACAGTTTTAGATTCAACAAAACAGATTTTCATCTGTTATCTATCTAAATGGCGCTAATCGAATTTACCAAAAGAGGAATTTACTGCAAACAGGGCAACTTTTATGTTGACCCTTGGTGGCCGGTGGATTATGCGGTAACCACTCACGGCCATGCAGACCATGTTCGGTTTGGCAATAAACATTACCTCTGTCATACCTTAACAAGTCCCATAATTAAGAGGAGAATTAGCCCAGATTTGGATGTGCAAACTTTGGCCTACGCAGAAAGCATTACACGAAACGGCGTAAATATTTCATTTCATCCTGCCGGGCACATCATCGGTTCTGCCCAGGTTCGCTTGGAATATAAAGGAGAAATTTGTGTGATTTCTGGAGATTATAAAATTGAGGACGATGGCATCACCACCCCATTTGAACCTGTAAAATGTCACTCTTTTGTTTCGGAAAGCACCTTTGGTTTACCGATTTATAAGTGGCAAAAACAGCAGGTTGTTTTTGATGGGATAAAAAGCTGGATCAATAACAATATTGAACATCAAAAAACAAGTATTCTCATTGCTTACAGTTTAGGTAAAGCGCAAAGATTGATAAAAAACCTTGCTGGCGATATTCCTATTTACATTCACAACAGCATCGCTAACTTAAATGAAGTAATTATCGAATCTGGAGTTCCGCTTCCAGAAACTACCAGAATCACGCAGGAAACCACAAAAGACCAATTGCAAAACGGAATTGTAATTGTTCCCCCAGCCATGCGGGATAGCCGTTGGATGAAAAGTTTAAACCATCCCGTTACCGGAATTTGTTCTGGTTGGATGCAAGTGCGCTCGCACCGCCGTTGGCAAAGTGCTGATGCAGGTTTTGCACTGAGCGACCATGCAGATTTTACCGGATTAATGCAAGCCATTAAAGCAACGGAAGCCGAAAAAGTTTACGTTACCCACGGTTTTACCTCGGCTTTTTCCAGGTATTTAAATGAAAACGGAATCTCTTCTGAGGTAGTTGCTACGCATTTCGGGCAGGAAGATAATGAAGAAAATAAAGCTGATTTAGCCGAAACGGAGCAATCCAATTCTGAAACCAAAACCCCAAAAACAGAATGAAACGTTTCGCCCAACTCATCCAACAGCTGGAACTCAGCAATAAAACCAATGATAAAATTGGCGCTTTGGTGGAGTATTTTAACGAAGCCGATGACAAAGACAAAGTTTGGGTAATTGCTTTGTTTACTGGTAAAAAGCCAAAACGCCCGATTAAATCTTCCTTATTAAAGTATTGGGCAATTGACATTGCGGATATCCCCGAATGGCTTTTTACGGAAAGCTACGCCAACGTGGGCGATTTAAGCGAAACCATCGCTTTGCTTTTACCGCCTGCTACCAAACAATCTAATTTTCATCTTCACGAATGGATTGAGCGTTTGCATAATTTGGAGGGAAAAGATGACGACACCAAAAAAGAATTTATTTTAAATGCCTGGAACAGCTTAGAAACCAACGAAAGATTCATTTTCAATAAGCTCATTTCCGGAAATTTCCGAATCGGTATTTCGGCTAAAAACCTGGTCAACGCTTTGGCAAAACAGAGTGGGTTAGAAAGCGTTCAAATTACCCATAGCATTATGGGAAAATGGGATCCTTACGAAATGACTTTCACTGATTTAATTAATGGGGAACATGTAAACACCGATAATTCTTGGCCTTACCCTTTTTGCCTCGCTTACGCTCTAGATACCGAACCGGAAAACTTGGGCGATATTGCAAATTGGCAAGCCGAGTGGAAATGGGACGGCATTCGCGGACAAATTGTAAAACGTAACGGCGAACTTTTTATTTGGAGTCGAGGAGAAGAACTGGTCACAGAACAATTTCCAGAGCTTCATTTTTTAGTGGATGTTTTGCCTGATGGAGTAGTTTTGGACGGCGAAATTCTGGCGATAAAAAATAAAGCAGTATTGTCTTTCAGTACTTTACAACAGCGTTTAAATCGTAAAAATATCACCAAAAAAGAACTGGAAAATGCACCAATCGGTTTTTTTGTTTACGATTTGTTAGAGTACGAGGGCAAAGACTTTCGAGAGCAACCACTAGTTGAAAGAAGAAAAATTTTAGAAAGCGTTATTGGGAGTTTGGATACTGATAATGTGCTTTTGTCCGAGGTTGTAAAATGCAATTCGTGGGAAGAACTGGCCACAGAAAGAAAAAAATCACGTGAGTTAAACAGCGAGGGTATCATGCTTAAAAAGCTGGATTCGCATTACCACAGCGGTCGTAAACGTGGCGATTGGTGGAAATGGAAAGTAAATCCTTACACGGTAGATGCCGTGATGATTTATGCGCAAAAAGGCAGTGGCAGGCGGGCAAACTTTTTTACAGATTATACTTTTGCCGTTCGTGACGGCGAAAACTTGGTGACTATTGCCAAAGCCTATTCCGGTTTAACCGATAAAGAAATTAAGGAAGTCAATTCCTTTGTAAATAAAAACGCCATCGAAAAGTTTGGTCCGGTGCGTACTGTAAAACCAGAATTGGTATTTGAAATTGCGTTTGAAGGCATTGCGGAAAGTAAACGCCACAAAGCCGGTTTGGCACTGCGCTTCCCAAGGATTTTACGCTGGAGAAAAGACAAAAATGCTTCTGAAATTAATACTTTGCAGGATTTGCAACAGCTTTTGCAGTCAACGTTATAGTTTTTTTACCACATAGGTACATAGTTTTTTATGGATGGAATACAATTTTTTTAATAAGCGAGGGAATGAAAGTAGATTTACCTTTTTCAAAATTCTACCTGCAAAATGTTTCCTATGTGCCTATGAAATGTCTTACAGTTAAGGCGTTCGTCATTTCGGCGCTAGGAGAAATCTCATAAGGCGAGTCTGCATACAGCGTGTAATACCTGTTTGTGAGATGTTTCACTATCGTTCAACATGACAAACTGTAGATGAAATCTTTTAACTTGATAACTCACGTTACGCAAAAA
>DASSWV010000452.1:0-3954 GCA_035704545.1 Pelobium sp. | reverse complement strand
TGTCAAGGATTCCTTGACAACTGAAAGTTTTTGTAGTTCTTCTTCTTTAAAAAGATTATTGATATGGAGACTTATATTTTGCTTGGTTTGACCAAAAAGTTCTTGCATTTGACTTTGAGTAAGCCATACATTATCATTCTCGATTTTCACATCAACTGATGTTTGTCCGTCTTCGGTTTTATATATAATGATTTGAGTGCTAGTCATGATTTCTAATTTAATGTTTTAATCGAATATTAATGAATTACATATAGAATAGTGTCTGAAATTTAATTCAAAACCATAGTTTATAAAACTACACCTGATTCTCCAAGCTTTAGCTTTAAAGATGCCATATCCTCACTAATTTTCAAATCAACAATCTTCGCATAATGTTGCGTTTGCTTTAACGATTTATGACCCAACATTCTGGAGACAGTTTCAATGGGGACGCCATTGCTTAAAGTCACCGTTGTTGCAAATGTATGTCGAGCGATATGAAACGTTAAATTCTTTTTTATGCCACAACAATCCGCAATCTCTTTTAAATAAGAATTCATTTTTTGGTTTGTTAAAACGGGTAATACCAAATCTTTAATTACGCATTTTGGGTCATCTACATATTTATTCATAATATAAATGGCTGATGGTAACAAAGGTAACCGTGTCGCAGATTCTGTTTTCTGCCGTGTGGTAACTATCCATTTACCGCCATCAACCCCATCAATAATATCCGATCTTCTTAATTGATAAACATCCACATAAGCCAAACCAGTATAACAACTAAATAGAAAAATATCACGGACATAGTTTAGACGGTCGGTTTCAAACTCCTTCCTTTCGATTTGATTTAACTCCTGTTTGGTCAGCGCAACCCGAATTACTTCTTTCTTATTGGTTTTAAATCCTGCAAAGGGATCCTTTACTAGCCATCCTTTTTTAATGCATTCTAGCACAATCTTTTTTAGGTTACCGATATATTTCATCGTCGCGTTGTGCCCGCACTTTCTCACGCTCTTAAGCCAGAATGCAAATTGCGAGACAAATTCGTAGTTCAGATCTCTGACGGGAATGTCATCAACCTGATATTTCCATTGGATAAACGACGCAGTATGGTCGCAAGCCGTTTTATAACGCATCAGGGTAGACGGAGCGAATTCCTGACCAACAAGAACTTTCATCTGCTCGTTGTGATGCTGGAATGTGGTAACGATTGTTCGCTCTTCTTCTCCCTGACCTGTCAATACGTTTTTAAGATTTTCAGCAGTTAAGGCTTGATCTAAGTCAATTATGGATTTCTTTGCCTGATATACCTTACTGCACATGATGTCGAGAAGATTGTTGAGTTCTCTGGCGTCTTCTTTTGAACCAATGGCTCTTCCGCCGGAGGCGTTCCACCGCTGGCTATCCCACTTTCTTTTTAGAGCGATGTCTTTCGACAAGCCATCGACTGTCACACGTAGGTAGATATACCTTAAATTTCCTTTTTCATTTTTGGGTTTCTTCAGAAAGAAGATTAGCCCGAAGCTTTTTTCTAACATAACAACATCATTAATAGATTAAACAAATGTCGAAATGTAGTCTCATCAAATCAAGATGTTTAATGGCTGAACATCTTGATTCACAGCTAGAAGCGTCATTTTCAACGCGTCTTTTTTCCTGTTTCAAAAGACGTCATGAATGACGCTCATAAATATTGGGTTTTATTATATAATTTGGTAGGACTTAAAACCAAAAAAGCCTCCAAATCATATAATTTGAAGGCTTTTGCACATTTTTGAAATGTAATTGGCGGAATGGACGGGACTCGAACCCGCGACCTCCTGCGTGACAGGCAGGCATTCTAACCAGCTGAACTACCACTCCGTTTTGGTTAAAAACTTATATTAAATTTTCAATTTTATCCCCCTTACATTGCGTTAGGGAGTGCAAATATAGACAAAAGGATCTAACTCCAAAATTTATTTTAAAATAAATTAATCGCCCTCTCCTTCTTTTAATTTTTCGGCGTTTTCAGCAAACTGTAAAGCCTCTAAAATCTCCGTTAAATCGCCATTCATCACCGCTGGTAAGTTATAGGTGGTTAAACCAATACGATGTTCCGTTACCCTGCCTTGCGGGTAATTATAAGTCCTAATCTTTGCCGAGCGGTCTCCGGTAGAAACCATTGTTTTTCTTTTGCTCGCAATAGCCTCGTTATGTTTTGCAAGCTCACGTTCGTATAAACGGCTACGTAACATCTCCATTGCCCGTTCTCTATTTCCCAGCTGAGAGCGCTCAATTTGGCAAACCACCACAATGCCCGAAGGCCTGTGCGTCAGCTGAACTTTAGTTTCCACCTTGTTCACATTTTGTCCACCAGCACCACCAGAACGCGAAGTTTGTAAATCAACATCAGCTGGGTTAATGTAAACATCCACTTCCTCGGCTTCTGGCAAAACCGCTACCGATGCTGCGGAAGTATGTACCCTCCCTTGCGTTTCCGTTTCGGGCACACGTTGTACCCTATGAACGCCCGACTCATACTTCAATACGCCATAAACATCTTCGCCCAGCACCTTAAAAATCACTTCCTTATAACCGCCATTGGTCCCCTCGGTAACCTCCAAAGTTTCGCACCGCCATCCCCTACCCTCGCAGTAACGCACATACATACGGTACAGATCACCAGCAAAAATTGCCGCTTCATCCCCGCCTGTTCCACCTCTAATCTCTACAATTGCATCTTTCTCATCGCCTTCCTCTTTCGGGATCAGCATTAAACGGATTTTTGCCTCTAGCTCTTCCTTCTGCGGAAGCAACAAATCAAGCTCCTCTTTTGCCATCTCACGAAACTCCGTATCCTTCTCGGTCGCCAAAATATCCTTGTTGGATTCAATGTTGCTTATCACATCCTTATAAATGTAATACTGGTCAACAATTAGCCCCAAATCCTTGTATTCCTTGCTTAAAGCGGCAAAACGCTTCATGTCCTGCGTTACTTCCGGACTGCTCAGCGATATCTCTACATCGTCTCTGCGTTGCTTTATAGCTTCTAATTTTTCTAACATATTTGTTTTTTGAAAATGTGCCGGAAAAAAACCGGCAGGTTCTGTGTTCTTCGGTTAATGCAGTCCCGCTGTCCGCTCATACGCCCTCAAGGCTTTAAACACAAAGGCCGGTATCCGCTTCCATCAGGTTTAGACATGCAGGTCACTGCAAAAAACTTAATTTTTTATAACCGCCCACAAAGTTAAATCTTTTTCCCTTAAAATAATAAGACGGTTAAACCTTAAAGATGCTTTTTTTAATGCCGTGGTATCTGGCAAAAGGATTTCCTTCAAATCAAAAGTTTGGTAGTTATAGCACATCAAATGATTATCCTGCATAAAATAGATATTGTTGCCATCCACATCAAAACTAGCTTCGGGGTAAACCACTGCCGTTTTAATAAAATTCCCGAACCTATCAAAAATGCGGATGCCCGCCGTAGTGTCATTAATATAAATCTGCTGATCATCAGTAAGCATAAAATTGGCCTGCATATCAAAACCGTTCCGCTGATAAATATTTCCACTTTTTAAATCATCCACAAAATAATTGGTCAACTTGCGCAACTCACGGTTAATTTGGTCATAAGCCCAAAAGCCGTTGTTATTTGCAGATGCAATTAAAGTAATCTGTATATCGGGGTTTTGGTTAAAAGTATAATTGCTGATTTCGCTAAGGTTGTTATTAAGCACTACCACTTGTTGGTAAGCAGGGTAATACAAAATCACCCTTAAGGGGTCGGTTACATCTAATTGTGCAATTTCTCCGTAAGAATTATTGGTATAATTCCACAAAAAATCGCCTTTAGGGTTAAACTTTAAAAGTTCATTTGCTGGTGTAACTACAAATAAATTCCCCAGATTATCCACAGTGGCTATTTTAGCAACGGTGTCTATTTTAGCAATAAATTGAAAATCTTGAGCTTCAGCCTCTGCATTCCAAAAT
>DASSWV010000401.1:0-3215 GCA_035704545.1 Pelobium sp. | reverse complement strand
TGTCTGGTGGTGGCACCTGCCCAACCCAGCGTAGTCGAGCTTGATAATACCAAAAAATTCGTCTTTGCAGCGAAGAATGGCTGGCTGCCCATGTTTTCATTAGTGAAATAGTTTTTTTGTCTTTGGAAAGTTGGTTTGCATGTACAAAATGAAAAGGGAGATGACCAATCAACAAAACAAAATCGAGTATTTGGAAGCTAAATGTCAAACACACTTTAGAAAACACCATTAGGGGCTAAAGGTTTTCCAAAGGAGCGACAGAACATCTAAGGTCAGTGCTACTCAAAGTGCATAAATATTAGGCCGTAGTACATTACCCAGCACCACAATACCTTGTAAAAAAAGAAATTTGTGAACTACATCGTCGGTACTATCTATATAATGAAGACGGCAATACCGAATAGTACAATGTTGGATTTTTGCAGCGAATTTGTTTGAAATTTAGAAGAAAGAAGAAAAAAAGGATCTTCTTAATGAAGATCCTTTATGCGGAGAGTGAGGGATTCGAACCCCCGGACCTGTTACAGTCAACAGTTTTCAAGACTGCCGCAATCGACCACTCTGCCAACTCTCCGAGGGCAAAAGTACAAAAGTGAATCATTTTGACAAACTTATTTTAATAAAAAACTAAATAAACAACGTAACCAATTAATCATCAGAATATTAATTTTTATAAACTTCGTTTTAAGGTAGATAATACATACATGTATATAAAGCACTGTTTAACGAAAATCAAGTCTATATATCTTTAAAACCAGTAAACAGACAGAATTCTTTTTCAGTCTTTTTTTGCATTTATTTGTGTAACAACAAAGTTTAACGTAATTTTCAGGCATCATGTTAAAATTAAATACTCCACTTCGTTCAAAAGAAACAGTCTTTAAAAACGAAGTCATTACAAAATTCGAACTTTACAACAGCCTTTTTCTTACGCTTCCATTTTACAGTGTAAAAAACACTGGTTTAGCCTTGCCATATTTTTTTAAATATTGTGAAGAAGGAATTGAAAAAAGCCAACGACCTGATGACATCATCGAGTCATTCTTCTTAAAACAAGTTGAAATTACCGATCAGAAAGAAATTTTTGATTTACTTTTCAGGTTTATTCAATATATTGAAAGACAAGTAGTGCTTTTTGACGCTGTTGAAGATGCTGCTTTTTCTAAGATTAGCGACATGGATGAAGCTACCTCATTAAATAGCTTAATGAATAAAGCAAGTGAAGATGAAGTCCTTTATAAGGATACGCAAGATGCTTTGGCCGAGTTTAAGCTACGTTTAGTGTTGACCGCTCACCCAACTCAGTTTTACCCAGGTCCAATTTTGGGGATTATGACGGATTTAACCGATGCGATTAAAGAAAATGATGTCAATGCCATCAACTTATTATTAAAGCAATTGGGTAAAACTCCATTTTTTAAGAAAGAAAAACCTACGCCAGTTGATGAAGCAACCAGCCTAACTTGGTACTTAGAGAATATTTTTTATCAAACCGCTTCTAACGTCCATAAAAATTTAGAAGACGTTTTTAAGTTGGATTTAGGAAATCACAGCCTTATTGAACTTGGTTTTTGGCCGGGTGGAGACAGGGACGGAAACCCTTACGTAACCACCGATACCACCAAAAAAGTTTCCTCCTTTTTAAGACAAGCTTTATTCAGGTGTTATTATCGTGATTTCAAAAACATGAAACGCCGGGTAACCTTCAACGGAGTGGAGAAATACATGGATGTTTTAGAGAAGCTAATATATGATAACGCCTTCGAATCTAAGGGCGAAGGTAAAAACATCAAAGAAGAGCTTCTTGATAATTTAAGAAACATCAGGCGTGTTTTAAATGATTACCACGATGGTTTATTTGCAAGTGTGGTGGATGATTTGATATGGAAAGTGAAGCTATTTGGTTGTCATTTTGCATCTCTTGACATCAGACAAGACAGCAGAGTGCTGCGCACCCTGTTTTCTGAATGTATAGCAACCGAGCCTGTGAAAGGTACAATTCCAGCAAACTACATGGATCTTTCTGAAGCGGAAAAAATTAAAGCTATTCCATTAAATGAACTTAATTTAAAGGATTATGGTTCTTTTGCCGAGCTAAGCAAGGATAGCTTAGATGTCATCAGGTTGATCAAAGACATTCAGTTACATCAAGGAAAACGAGCTTGCCATAGATTTATCATCAGTAATTGCCAAAAAGTATCTGATATACTTCAATTAATGCAACTATTTTTATGGAGCGGTTGGAAAATGGACGAGTTGGATATAGACTTTGTGCCACTTTTTGAAACCATTGATGATTTAAAGGATGCTGGCGAAGTAATGCATATTCTATATAATCATCCAGTCTATCAAAAGCATTTAGAACGTCGTAAAAAACGCCAAGTTGTGATGTTAGGTTTTTCTGATAGCACTAAAGATGGCGGTTATTTAATGGCAAACTGGTCGTTATACTATGCTAAATACACACTTACAGAAGTTTCGAAAAAGAACGATATTGATTTAGCTTTTTTTGATGGAAGAGGAGGTCCGCCAGCAAGAGGCGGAGGTAAAACTCATAAATTTTACGCTTCTTTTGGTAAAGATGTAGCAAATAAGCAAATTCAGGTAACTGTACAGGGGCAAACCATCAGTTCGCATTTTGGTACTTTTGAAACCTCACGAAACAACATGGAGCAGTTGATTAATGCAGGTATATCGTCAGCATTAAACAAAAAAGATACGGATACAATGGCCGAAATTGAGAGAACGCTTTTCAGTGCTATTGCGGATACCAGTTATGATGCTTTCATGGAATTAAGAAGAGACCCATTGTTTCTTAAGTTTTTAGAAGTTCAAAGCCCGCTTAAAATGCTTTCGCAGATTAATATTAGCAGCAGGCCGGTTAAAAGAAACTCAGACGCAGAACTTAAACTAGAAGATTTAAGAGCAATTAGTTTTGTAACCTCTTGGAGTCAGTTAAAGCAAAATATCCCGGGCTTTTACGGAGTAGGAACGGCTTTGGCCAAAATTAAAAAGGAAGGCAACTGGCAAAAAGTTAAGGATTTTTACGCTACCAACGGTTACTTTAGAGCTGTGATGGATAACTGCATGATGTCAATGACTAAAGCAGATTTTAGGTTGACAGCTTATTTAGAAACTGACGAAACTTTTGGTGCTTTTTGGAAAAAATTAAAGGCAGAGTTTGCTTTAACAGAACAACTATTGTTGGATTTAAG
>DASSWV010000357.1:0-2317 GCA_035704545.1 Pelobium sp. | reverse complement strand
TATATGCTATGACTTCCCCGACTTTCACAACTCAAAGGTGACTTATAAGTTACTAAATGAAAAATAAATTTTCTTTCTATCTCTAGCGATTTTATTGAGTAGTATTAATTTCTAAAGAAGCTAAAAGCCGAGTAACCGTATTTTCTTTTTTCGGCAAATTTAGGATGTGCAGACAAGTCTTGCATGCTTTGATGTTCAATAATTAACATTCCATCTTTAGTAAGCAGGTTTTTTTCGAACACAATATTTGCGATCTCTGGGATGCGACTTAAATCGTAAGGTGGGTCGGCAAAAATTAAATCAAACTGATCTGTTTCTTGGTTTATAAACTTAAAAACGTCTGCTTTTACTGCTTTTATCTGATTTAGGTTTTGCTCTTTACTAATGTTTTTGAGGTAATTATAACAGCCAAAATTTTTATCTATAGAAGTAATTTCCAAAGCATCGCGAGAAGCAAACTCTAAACTGATGTTGCCCGTTCCGCTAAATAAATCCAAAACTTTCAATTCCGAAATTTCCAGTTGATTCCCCAAAATATTGAACAAAGCTTCTTTTGCCATGTCTGTAGTTGGCCTAACCGGAAGGTTTTTTGGCGGATTAAATCTGATTCCTTTTAAACGTCCGCCTACAATTCGCATAAATGTAAAGCTAGCAGAGAAAAAAACCGAGGTAAGGCTGGTTTTTCTAATCCTTGATAAAAAAGAGGCAGACTATCTTGGTCAGTGACTTCTGTGTGTGGGAAATATTTTACCAGACGATTAAAAAGCTCGCTTTCGCTATCAATAACGCCACTTAACTTAAGTGTTGCGCTGGCAGGTTTAATATTGTTCTCCTGTGCGGATAAAAGCACAAAGTAAATTAGTTCTTCTTCGTTTTGAAACTCAAAGATATTGTAAAACTGAAACTCACGATGGTTGAAAATAATAAGTTCTGCAAAACCATCTCTAAAGTTGATAAATAATTGAGAGGTGCTAATCTGGCTAAAGCCGAAGTTGACACCTTTATAAAAAGGAGAAATCTGCGGATAAATCTCTGCGTTAGGGAAATAGCTGCCAATTTTATCCAACTGTAACTTTGGTAAAGCATAAATAATGGTAATACCAGCATCTGCTAACTCCTGAGTGCAAATTTCTTCGTTCTCCGAAGCCCCTATATATTTGATGAAATTTTCTGTCGCCGATTCGTGAAATAACTCCGTGGGTACAAAAGTGAACTTTTGCGTAGTCAAACTTATTTTTGTTTTAGCAAAATGCGACTTCAACAAATCATCATAAACACCATTGTAAATGTTTGATGGTTTGTACGCAATAGTTTTAACAGATTGATTCTGAGGATCAATTACGGCATAGTTAAAGTAGTTTGAGCCAATTTCTAAGTATAACTCGTATGTTTTGGCCTTTGTTGCATCAAAATCTGCAACCCTTAATTGTATCTGATCAGTCATCCTAAACAAAAGTAAAAATTTATCTGTAAGGCGATGCTTTTTTAGCGAAATTTGAATTAATGAGCATTGCCCACGATTTAGCCAAAACATTTCCGCATTTACCTAATCCACAACAACTTTTTTTGTTCGAGAAGTTGGATCAGTTTTTACAGTTAAAAACCAATGATTCCTGTTTTGTGTTAAAAGGTTATGCCGGAACCGGGAAAACTACCGTGATTAGTACTTTAATCAAATTGTTGCCAAAATATCAGATCAAAACAGTTTTATTGGCACCAACGGGTAGGGCAGCAAAAGTATTGAGCTTATACTCAAAAAAGGAGGCAAGTACCATTCACCGAAAAATTTATCGTAAAAAGTCTGCTTTCGCTCCCGAAATGCACTTTAATTTATCGCCAAATCTGCATAAAAACACACTTTTTATAATTGATGAAGCATCTATGATTTCTGATGATTTAACCGATTATAGTGGAAGCAGTTTGTTAAACGATGTGATCTCTTTCGTATATAACAACCAAAACAACCGCATTATTTTTATTGGTGATACTGCCCAGCTTCCGCCTGTGGGCTCGTCAGAAAGTCCGGCTTTGGCAAAAGATTACCTTGGCAAATTTAGTGTTGAAGCGAGCGAGGTAGAACTTACAGATGTGGTACGGCAAGAGAAAGAATCGGGTATTTTGCACAATGCTACCACCATCCGAGATTTGATTAGGACAGAAGAGGAGGCTTTTCCGACTTTGAAAACCGCTGGTTTTAAAGATGTTTACCGCATGATGGGCGATAAAATTGTGGAAGGTTTAAATTATGCTTATGGCAAATACGAAATGGAAAACTGTTTGGTGATTTGTAGGTCTAATAAAAGCGCAAATATGTACA
>DASSWV010000332.1:0-3697 GCA_035704545.1 Pelobium sp. | reverse complement strand
TATAGTTTAGTAAATGATGATAATTTAGAAACACTTTTAAACGATGTAGCAGGCAAGTACGGATACGATTTTACAGAATACAGCAAAGCGTCTATCAAACGCAGGGTAAATAGGTTATGCGCTTTAGATAAATTTACCAGTTTTGCAGAGTTACGCTACAAGGTTATTAATGACGAAATATATTTTTCCAGATTTGTAGAAGAGGTAACCGTAAATGTTACAGAAATGTTTAGAGACAGGCATTTTTACCAAACTTTACGCGAACAGATAATACCACAATTGGGCGTTCATCCACATATAAAAATATGGCTTGCAGGTTGCTCAACGGGCGAAGAAGCCTACTCACTTTCTATATTGTTGCATGAAGCAAACCTAAATCAAAAATCAATCATATACGCTACCGATATTAACCCCAGTGTATTAGAAACCGCCAAACACGGTATTTATGCAATTAATTTAATGCAAAATTATTCGCAAAACTATATCCACAGTGGAGGGCAAGCTAATTTTAGCGATTATTATACGGCAAACTATAATCACGTAAGATTTGTGGAAAAGCTACGGGAGCGCATAATTTTTGCTACCCATAACTTGGTTTCCGATAGTTCTTTTAATGAATTTCAGCTCATTCTTTGCAGAAACGTTTTAATTTATTTTGATAAAAACTTACAAGAAAAAGTTTTTCGCCTATTTGACTCAAGCTTAGAACGCTTAGGTTATTTAGCTCTGGGATCTAAAGAAACCATTAAATTTTCTGAGTTAGAGAGGCGCTATCAACAAATTGATAAAGAAAAGATATGGAGAAAAACGACCTAGCTAAAAAAATAGATCTATTAATTATTGGTGGTTCGGCAGGATCTTTTAGTGTGTTATTATCACTAATTCCTA
Organism: Pelobium sp.; assembly: GCA_035704545.1. Lineage (GTDB taxonomy): Bacteria > Bacteroidota > Bacteroidia > Sphingobacteriales > Sphingobacteriaceae > Pseudopedobacter. Next base: position 2,809 of record DASSWV010000332.1, on the reverse strand, counting down.
AAATTGAAACTCCGATAAATTTCGCCATTTTAATAGTCCTACATAGAAAAGACACGCTTAGCACCAGTATAATCGAGGTTTTTAAGCCAAAAACAACAATCAATATTATCGAATGTGAGGACAAGGACCCGATCATTAGTGGCAATATCTATTTCGCTCCTGCAGATTATCACCTTTTAATCGAGAATGACCATACATTTTCTTTAGATTATTCTGAAAAAGTCAACTACTCTAGGCCTTCCATTGATGTTACATTTAAAGTTGCGGCAGATTTATATAACGATAAAATGGCCGCTATACTACTTTCCGGTGCAAACCATGATGGTGCCGAAGGTTTATTTTACGTTCAGCAAAAAAGTGGAACAACAATTGTACAGAACCCCCTAACTGCGGAAATAGATACAATGCCTAAGCAGGCTCTAAATTTATTTAAACCTGATTTCGTAGCTGATATTGACGAAATGGCAAGCATAATAAATAATTTTTAATTCAATTCTTTAATACTTGAAAAAAACCATACTAATTTTTGATGATGATGTAAATATTCTGGAGCTATGTTCTATTATTTTAACAGAATGCGGTTACAAAGTTGCAACATCAGAAACCTCACATGATATTATCGAAAAAGTTAGTGAAGCTAATCCTGATGCGATATTGATGGACAATTGGATTCCAGATATTGGAGGAATTGAAGCAACCAGGATTCTTAAAAAACATCCAGATTTCAACCACATTCCAGTAATATACTTTTCTGCAAATAATGACATTAAAAGCTTGGCCGAAAAAGCTGGGGCAGATGCCCATTTAGCTAAACCCTTTGATTTAGACGAGCTTGAAAATCTTATTAAATCCTTGACTTAATTTAGCAAATAAAATAAAAAAATGTTTGTGACAAACAGCTTTTTCAAAAAAAATACTCCAATTTTAAAAAATATTATGGATTGGTTCAGCTAATAAACTCGTAAACTATTGGTTTACCTTTGAGCAACCAGTAAAAAACTGGTTTCCGTTGTACAAATTACTGGCTGAAATCAGATTTAATTACCTTAGCGTTACATTTTCATTATTCTAGAAAAGGCACTCTCAAACCAATGATTAATTTCGCACCACTTGTTAATGACTCTCCTTTTGCTATATATACTTGCGATAAGGACGGATTTATTACTTACTATAACTCTGCGGCTGCTATTTTATGGGGCAGATCGCCGAAAATAGGTAAAGAGCTTTTGGTGGGAACTCAGAAGATGTTTTTCCCTAACGGATTACCAATGCCGTTAGACAGTTGCCCAATGGCGATGACTTTGAAACAGGGTGTAGCTTACGACAATCAGCAGTTAAGTATCCAACGAGCTGACGGTACATTTAAAAGTTTACGAGTGTTTTCCCGTCCTGTTTTTGATGAACATGGAGCACTAATAGGCTCTCATAACACTTTGGCTGAGCCTACTAAAGATAGTGAACAAGATACCAAGAGTGCAATTCTTTCTGCAATAATTGAACACTCGGATGATGCAATCATTAGCAAAGACCTTAACGGTATCATAAAAAGCTGGAACAAAGGCGCCGAACGAATCTTCGGTTATACCGAAGCTGAAGCAGTAGGCAAATCTATTCTAATGCTCATCCCTCAATCCCGTCGTCAAGAAGAAGATCTGATCCTGGACAGCATTCGAAACGGTAAGCTCGTGGGTCATTTTGAAACAGTCCGACTTAACAAAAACGGCCTTAAAATTCCAATATCGCTCACCATATCTCCAATCAAGAACAGCGAAGGGTTAATTGTAGGAGCCTCAAAAGTTGCCCGGGATATCAGCATAAAACATGAGGACGCAGCCAAACAGGCGATATTGGCGGCCATTGTAGAATTTTCAGAAGATGCCGTTATCAGCAAGCAATTAGATGGAACAATTACAAGCTGGAACGAAGCTGCAAACCGCATTTTCGGCTATACAGAAGAGGAGGTAGTTGGCAAATCGATCACACTTCTTATCCCTTCATCTCGCTTTAAGGAGGAACAGGAAATCATTGAAAGCATTAAAAAAGGTAAAAAAGTAGATCACTTTCAAACTATACGCCTGCATAAAAACGGGCATGAAATTGACGTTTCACTCGCCGTATCCCCTATAAAAAACATCCATGGAGAAATTATAGGCGCCTCTAAAGTAGCCCGTGATATTACCGAGCAGATCCGCTCCCAGGAATTGATTAAAAAATATACAGAAAACCTTGAAACGTTGAACGCCATAGGCAAAAGCATAGCCGAGAAAATGGACGTGGAAACGATTTTACAACGTGTTACAGATGCAACAACAAAAATTACGGGTGCTGCATTTGGAGCTTTCTTTTATAACACATTGAACGAACAAGGGGAATCGTACATGCTTTATACATTGTCCGGAGCGCCACGTTCTGCATTCGAAAACTTCGGAATGCCTCGCAATACAGCTGTCTTTGCACCCACTTTCAGCGGAAAGGGGATTATGCGTGTAGATGATATTACCGCCGATCCAAGGTATGGCCGTAATGCCCCCCATTTTGGAATGCCTAAAGGTCATTTGCCAGTAGTTAGTTTTCTCTCCGTACCTGTTATCTCTAACTCTGGTAAAGTTATTGGAGGGCTCTTTTTTGGCCATCCAGAAAAAGGCGTTTTTAAAGAGGAGCATGAACGGGTTATCGCAAGTGTTGCCTTACAAGCTGCAGTTGCTATAGACAATTCAAAACTATTTGAAGAAGTAAAATCTTTGAGCGCTAAAAAAGATGAATTTATTGCACTTGCCAGCCATGAACTAAAAACACCCCTCACTTCAAT
>DASSWV010000328.1:0-10279 GCA_035704545.1 Pelobium sp. | reverse complement strand
ATAGTTCAGATGCATCTGGATAAGGAGATTCCTCGGCAAACTTTACCGCTTCTTCTATCTGTGCTTTTATTTTTGCCGCAACTTCCTCAAACCACTCTTCACTTGCCCACTTTTCTTTTTGAATCTGCGCTTTAACAATTTCAATTGGATCTTTTGCTTTGTATTCCTCCACCTCTTGTTTTGTACGGTATTTCTGAGGATCAGACATTGAATGTCCTTTATATCTGTAAGTTCTTACCTCTAAGAAAGTAGGACCTTCATTTTTCCTAGCTCGCTGTATCGCTTCATCCATTGCATTGTGTACAGCCACTGGGTCCATTCCATCCACTGGCATGCAGGGCATTTCATAACCTAAACCTAATTTATAGATATCAGTAGTATTTGCAGTACGCGCCACAGAGGTTCCCATTGCGTAGCCGTTGTTTTCTACCACAAAAATCACAGGTAGCTTCCACAACATCGCCATGTTAAATGTTTCGTTTAACGCACCCTGACGTACCGCACCATCACCCATGTAACAGATGTTCACATTATCTGTTCCTAAGTATTTCTCGGCAAAAGCGATACCGGCACCTACAGGAATTTGACCTCCAACAATACCATGTCCACCAAAAAAATTATGTTCTTTGCTAAAAAAGTGCATTGAACCACCTTTTCCTTTTGAACATCCGGTAGCTTTACCATAAAGTTCTGCCATCGCTAAATTCGGAGACATCCCCATTGCTATTGGATGAGCATGGTCACGATAAGTAGTAATCATACTATCTCCCTTTTGAATAGTGGACATTGCTCCAGCTATCACAGCCTCTTGGCCGATGTACAAGTGACAAAAACCTCTGATTTTTTGCTGACCATATAATTGACCCGCTTTCTCCTCAAATCTTCTAAGCAGAAGCATTAACTCATACCAATACAGATACGTTTCTTTTGTTATTGCGATTGAACTCATTTATAAATTCTATTATGGTCAGCAAATCTATCAATAACTTAGCAAAAATAAAACCCATCAGCCTTTTTAATTGATATTAATTACACCTTTTTCACCTATTTTATGTTGGATTAAAATTTGGCCACCTAAACACATTGCACAATGGCCCGTTTTGAACCTCTCTTTTAATAAAGTTGGAAAAGGACTTGATCCGTGTCAATAAGAAACAAGGTTCCTGTCCTTACCTGTATCTTATGCTTTTAAGCCAAACTTATATAAATGATGATCATAAACCACAATGTTAAAATTAGTTAAAACCTTTATTCATTATTTGCGTACAAGAAAATTAAACTTACTTTTGTACTGGCTAAAATAAAAGTTGATTTTAGCCGTTTGTACATTTGATCTATAGCCCTAAACATAGTCAACGATGAAGAAAATATTGATTTTTACTTTTTTAGTTAGTTTCCTTTTAACCGCAAAAGCACAAAATTCTAAACCAAACTCTTCTTCAACGGCCTCAAAAACAGAGGTTTCCGACCCCGATAATTTAGCAAGTCAGTTTTTCTCACAGGTAATGGGCGTAGCAGTTTCTGCGACTAGCAACACCAAAATGTACCAATTTATTTATGATTGGCTAGGAACCCCGTACCGTTTAGGGGGTGATACTAAAAAAGGCATTGATTGTTCGGGCTTTGCTTATGAATTATACAACAAAACGTTCAATACTATTATCGGAACAAATTCAAGAAACATTTTTAGCATGGTTAACCCGATTAACAAGCTTGACTTGAAAGAAGGAGATTTAGTGTTCTTTAAAATACACAGTAAATCAATTAGCCATGTTGGTGTTTACATTGGCGAAAATAAATTTGCCCACGCTTCTTCAAGCAGAGGCGTAATGATTAGCAATTTACAGGAGCCTTACTGGCAAAGATATTTTTATAAAGGTGGCCGAGTTTTGGAAAACCTTAAAAGTCAGCTTAACAACGATTAAATATATGTCTGATATATTTAAACCCCTAAGTTAAGAGGAATAATAACAAATCCTAAAAAACATATCCATTGTCATATGGATTAGAATCAAAAACATCGTTAAAGAAAAAAAACAGTTTATGAATTCTATGAAGCTTTTTTTCTGACCTGAGCAATTGCGATGAGCCCTATTCTATTTCCTCTTTTTTACCCTGAGCACAAATATTTTAAAGCCATGCCATATTGATCTTTGATATTCTCGAAGACAGGTTCTGCATCATAACATCCTTTTTTTTCGATGGCATCAGCTCTGAATTAAGGAGCTGTTGGACCTGATCTTTAAGTGTGTTGAGGTTTGCATTGACTTCTATAATCCTGTTCCCTTAGGTTTATGACACCCTCAATTAATGGACAAAAAAAGGCTGCCTTTTTAAGACAGCCTCTTAATACTTGATCCTAAAATCTCTATACTTTAGTAACGGTAAGCGTCAGATTTGAACGGACCTTCTACAGTTACACCAATGTAATCAGCTTGATCTTTAGTTAGTTCTTCTAACTCAACACCAATTTTTGCTAAGTGTAAACGGGCTACTTTCTCATCTAAAGTTTTTGGCAACACATAAACTTGGTTTTCATAAGCTCCTGCGTTTGACCAAAGTTCTATTTGAGCCAAAGTTTGGTTGGTAAACGAATTAGACATCACAAAAGAAGGGTGACCTGTTGCGCAACCTAAATTCACTAAACGACCTTCGGCTAAAAGAATTAAATCTTTACCGTCAATGGTATATTTATCAACCTGAGGTTTGATTTCTACTTTTGATGCACCATGGTTTTTATTTAACCAAGCCATATCAATTTCATTATCAAAGTGACCGATGTTACAAACGATGGCTTTATCTTTTAGAGCTTCAAAATGCTCAGCTCTAACAATATCCTTGTTTCCTGTTGCTGTAACAACTATATCCGCTTCTTTAATAGCAGTAGTCAATTTTTTAACTTCGTAACCTTCCATTGCCGCTTGCAAAGCACAAATTGGGTCAATTTCGGTAACAATTACACGTACACCAGCTCTTGCTAAAGATTCTGCAGAACCTTTACCAACATCGCCGTAACCACATACAACAGCTACTTTACCGGCCATCATTACATCAGTTGCTCTACGGATTGCATCCACTAAAGACTCACGGCAACCGTATTTGTTGTCGAATTTTGATTTAGTAACCGAATCGTTAATGTTGATAGCAGGCATTGGCAAGGTTCCTTTTTTCACACGATCGTGTAAACGAAGAACACCTGTTGTAGTTTCTTCAGAAATACCTTTAACACCAGCAGCCAATTCTGGATATTTATCTAAAACCATGTTGGTTAAATCGCCACCATCATCTAAAATCATATTTAATGGCTCACGATTTTCACCGAAAAACAAAGTTTGCTCAATACACCAATCAAATTCTTCTTCGTTTAAACCTTTCCAAGCATAAACCGGAATTCCGGCAGCCGCAATTGCCGCAGCAGCATGATCTTGAGTAGAGAAAATATTACATGAAGACCAAGTAACATCGGCACCTAATGCAACCAATGTTTCAATTAGAACCGCAGTTTGGATGGTCATATGTAAACAGCCTGCAATTCTAGCTCCAGCCAAAGGTTTGCTTGCGCCAAACTCTTCTCTTAAAGCCATTAAGCCCGGCATTTCTGCTTCGGCCAATTCAATTTCTTTTCTTCCCCATTCTGCAAGGGAAATGTCCTTAACTTTATAAGGTACGTATTTTGTCTCTACTGATGACATAGTTAATTATTTAGTGAGGTGCAAAGGTAATTAATAGCTGTATGAAATTCAAATGGTTATGGTAAAGGGAATGTTAAGAAAAATATAATTTTGGAACTTTATTTATACGCTTTATATTTAAAGATGGGACATAGATATGTAAAATTGGAAAATGAAATTATTTTAAAAATTGGAAATCCATATAACTACCATGCTGTAATCAATACGGATACTGGAAAAAAGATTTTAGCTTATAAAGCTATAAAAGAAGATTTTCAAGAAGTTTTAAAAGCTATAGTAGAACTAAGAACGAATAAAAGTTTAAATCAAATATTAAAAGAATCACTTACTTACTATCACGATTATTTACAGAAAGTGCTTTTCAGATGCAAATGTTAGAGGAACTAAACTTGATAGAAAGGATTTAAATATACTTGAAGAGGAATATTTGAAACTCCATGATATAATTAAAGGAATAAGGGATACACATGTGGCTCATGCAGGATCTGAAGAATATTCTAAAAATTATTTGATTATAGAATTTGAAAAAATTGATTTAATCAAATTTAGAATATATCGATCTTCTTTAAATCTTTCAACATTTAATTTTAATCTTGAGGAACCTCAGATATTAATCTGTAAAGTTATTGAAATAGTAGATAATAAAACACAAAAAAAACTTCTAAAATTTGAAGAAGAATTTTCTAAACCTGAAATGAAGAAAGAAATAATTGATAACTTCTTTATACCTAAAAATTTTGAAATAAAAACATTTGAAGAAATCAAAGATGTATTAAAGCCACTCAAATAAGAAATATTTAAACTAGTTTTAATTATTTCATAAATATTAAACTAACACAAATTCCATCCTTTTTAAAATCTGATATTTTATAGTAACGATTAAAATAACTTCAGACTAAAATTTAGTTCTTTACGACAAATCATTGATACACAATATTGCTAAGCAAAGCACAAAGGATTAATTTTTAGTTTTGATTTTAAATTTCAATACTTTTAATCAAACAACCGCATTAAAGAAAACCCGTGTAGGAATACCTAGTTTATGGTGCAGAATATTTGCAATACGTAGTGTAATATCTCTTTTACCACTAAGTATGGAAGACACATAGCTTTTAGACCCTATAAATGGTTGTAGGTCTTTGCTTTTCAATCCTAATTCCTCCATTTTCAACTTGATAGCCTCAATTGGTTCCAGCGTTGCTATTGGATAGTGTTTATCTTCATAGTTATTTATAAGTAAGCCTAATAATTCAGCTTCAGCAAAATCAATACTGTTTGGTTCAACATCAAAAATCGCATCGAGTCTTCCTATTGCCTTATTATAATCGCTTTCTGTTTTTAAAATTGTCCAGTTCATGGTTTATAGCTTATCGTTTCCACATTTATTTTATCGTAATCATTATGAGTCCCAAACCAAATTATAAAAATCTGTCTGGTATAAAAGCTAATTTTAACAACCAACAGATAATTATTTCCTTTGATATTAAAAACGACCCTGTTGTTTGCTACAATACTAGCGTTTTTATAAACGGCCTTCAATTCGTTAAAATTAGCAATATCCAATTCTCTAATTTCAGAGTACCAAAGTTCAATAGGTTTTTTAGCATCCGAGTACTTTGTGTAATATGCAATTAAAGTACTTCGCTTTACGACGTTAAAACTGTTCATTGTTACAAATATAGAAAAAGTTTACATATTGTAAACAATAGCCATTCCTGCCTTTGAAACCGGTCAGGGGGATTTCATTCGCAATATATATATTGACCCCTAAACACCTTCAACTATCTCATGAATTAATGACCGGTACTGGCTTTAAATATAAAATCACTGTCTTTATCGAAAACGGTACTAATTTTGCCTTAACTAATGAAACAAATAAATTATCAATGAAAATATTATTAACCTCCATAAGCATCCTGTTTACTTTTAGTTTATTCAATGGGTGTGCTGTAAACCCCGTAACAGGGAAAAAACAACTCTCTTTTATGAGTGAAGCCCAGGAAATACAAATGGGCAAAGAAACGGATCCGCAAATTATTGCCGAGTATGGACTTTATGAAGACCAAGAGCTCCAAAATTTCATAAGCACCAAGGGCAAGCAGATGGGCGCTATTTCTGATCGCCCTAACCTAACTTACCATTTTAAAATCGTTGATTCCGAAGTAGTAAATGCTTTCGCTGTTCCGGGAGGTTATATCTATTTTACCCGAGGAATTATGGCACATTTTAATAACGAAGCCGAATTTGCAGGTGTTTTAGGTCACGAAATAGGACATATTGCAGCCAGACACTCGGTTAACCAACAGGCAAAATCTACTTTAGGGCAAATTGGATTATTAGCCGGAATGGTGCTATCTCCAACTGTTGCGCAATACGGACAAGAATTATCACAAGGCTTAGGGGTTTTATTTTTAAAATTTGGAAGAGATGCGGAACGTGAAGCAGATGAACTTGGCGTAAAATACTCAAGTAAAATAAAATATGACGCCCATCAAATGGCCGGCTTTTTTGGAACTTTAGAAAATCTTTCGCAAGACAACACTAATCAGCTTCCAGATTTTTTATCAACGCACCCGAACCCTGGTGAGCGAATGGAAACAGTTAAACAACTAGCCACACAAGCTCAACGAAAACAAAATTTAACTAACCCAATTGTTAATAGAAACAGTTACCTAAAAATGATTGACGGGTTGGTTTATGGAAAAGACCCAAAGCAAGGTTTTGTAGAAGACAGTAAGTTTTATCACCCGGTATTAAAATTTCAGTTCCCAATCCCTAACGGATGGAAATCAAATAACAGTCCGCAGGCATTTCAAATGGGAGAACCTAATGGCAAAGCCATTATGACTTTAAGCTTAGCGCCAGGCAAAAACTTACTAGAAACTGCAAATAGCACCATTCAGAAATTCGGGCTTACGGTTGTAAATAGCGATCAAACAACCATTAATGGGTTGCAGGCAATTCGGATCATTGCTGATCAAGCTGAAAATCAGGAGCAACAGTCTCCAGCTCTTCGTACGTTATCTTATTTTATCGCAGATGGCGGAAACATTTATCATCTAATTGGGATTACTGCTTTAAGTACTTTCAATACTTATGATAACCTTTTTTCGAGTACGATGACTGGTTTCAAAAAACTGACAGACCCAGATAAAATCAACAGAAAAGCCGATCGTATTAAAATTATTACAACAACAACCAACACCAACTTGAACGAAATCTTGAATATCCGTAAAGAAAACAGCGCACAAAGGAGAAAAGAAATTGCTGTATTAAACGGGATGGCTTTAAATCAGCCTATCGCAAAAGGAACAATGGTGAAAGTAATTAGCCAATAAAGTTTTGCTGAATATTTTTTCAAAAGCTGAGCTTATCCCTCAGCTTTTTTTGTTTCAACCATTTATTGCTTTCCAAAGCATGTCTTTTAATTCTATTAATCCTTTGCTAGCCAAAGAAGAAATAAATATCGACGGAATGCCTTGTGGCAACTGGGCGCTCATTTCTTGCTGAAGCTCGTCATCCAGCAAATCCATTTTGGTGATTGCTATGATCTTAGGCTTTTGCAACAATTCAGGATTAAAAGCGGTTAATTCGGCGAGCAGAATCTCATATTCTTCCTTAATCGTCCGTGAAGTATCTGCCGGAACCATAAAAAGCAACACGGCATTACGTTCAATATGACGTAGAAATCTAAATCCTAAACCTTTACCTTCGGAAGCACCTTCAATAATTCCAGGAATATCCGCCATAATGAAGGACTGATGTCCACGGTACGAAACAATACCCAAATTTGGAACAATGGTAGTAAAAGGATAGTCGCCTATTTCTGGTTTTGCGGCAGTAATTACGGAAAGTAAGGTTGATTTTCCAGCATTTGGGAAGCCAACTAAACCAACGTCAGCCAGAACCTTTAATTCTAAAATACGCCAAGCTTCATTACCGGGCATACCCGGTTGTGCATAACGTGGCGTTTGGTGTGTTGAAGATTTAAAATGGTAATTTCCTAAACCGCCTTTTCCACCGGCTAATAAAATTTGCTCCTCACCGTCCTCCGTAATCTCAAAAAGAATTTCTCCGGTTTCCGAGTCTTTCGCTACAGTACCCAAAGGAACTTCTAAAATCTCATCGCGACCGGTTTTACCACTTTTCATGGTTGCACCACCAGCCCCGCCTTCACCTGCAAAAACATGTTTACGAAATTTAAGGTGCAGTAAAGTCCAAAGTTGTGCGTTCCCTTTAACAATTACATGCCCACCACGAGCACCATCACCCCCAGCTGGACCGCCCATGCTCGTCAATTTATCACGATGTAAATAAGCGGAGCCTGGCCCACCTTTTCCAGATTTACAGGAAATTTTTACATAATCTACAAAATTTGTTCCTTGAGACATGGCGTGTATTTAAATATTTTAATGATAATTGACAATGCAATAAAACAAAGAAACTGCTTAACCTTATTGAATTAAGCAGTTTCTAAAAAATTAATTTTGCTGACTAAAGTTTTTCTACTACCGCTTTAATATCAGCAAAAATATCTTCTATTGTACCTATTCCTTCAACGGAGTAAAATTTACTTTGTGATTTGTAAAAATTAGCAACCGGAGCGGTCTTGGTAGTGTATTCGTGTACTCGTTTTTTAATAATCTCGGGATTTTGATCATCTGGTCTGCCAGAATCTTTTCCTCTTAACAATAATCTTTTCTCCAATTCCTCTTGCTCAACTTCTAAGGCAATCATTCCAGAAATGCTTTCGTTTTTTGAAATTAACAACTGGTCTAAAGCTTCTGCTTGCGCAACTGTACGGGGGAAACCATCAAAAATAAAACCGTTAGCGTCTTTATTTTGATCTAATTTATTAGAAATCATCCCAATCACAACTTCATCAGGAACTAATAAACCTTCATCCATCAATTTTTTAGCTTCTAAGCCTAGCGGAGTTCCATTACTTATTTCGCCTCTTAAAATATCCCCTGTTGAAAGGTGTATTAAGTTGTATTGTTGAATTAAGTTTTGAGATTGTGTGCCTTTACCAGCACCCGGAGGGCCAAAGAGAACAATATTTAGCATATATTTCTATTAAAATTAAAAAGCCTTTTTGCTTTGGCAAAAAGGCTTTACCTTAAATTAATGTGAACCTGAAGGGATTCGAACCCCTAACCTCCTGATCCGTAGTCAAGTGCTCTATCCAGTTGAGCCACAGGTCCATGATTATTATTTTAATACCTTTTTAAGTTTCGAAAACATTGTGTTTTCCTTAAATCGGATTGCAAAAATAGCTATTTTGATTTGTATTGCAAAATTTTTATGAAAAAGTCTTTTAAGACTTAAGAGCCAAGTAGCAAGACAGTTTCTTTTAAAATGAAATTCAGATTTCCACTATAAAAGTCATTCTATCATTCAAAATTCAATCCTTCACTAATTCACTCATCTCTCCTTCAATCATTATTTACTTCAAAACTCCCACCACCTTAAATTTCTCAAAAACCTTCTCGGTATGTGGCGCATCTTTTAGCTCATCTGTTAAATCCTGACCTGCCCAATGTTCATAATGCTGGCCATTCCGCCACAAGCGACTCTCTGTAACATCATAAATCATCCCCAAATAAGCAACCCAAATTTGTGGTTTATCCTGTCCGTTACGTAAGGCCAGTTGAGATTTGGTGTATTCAGGCAGTTCGTTTTCCATTTTTATTTCTAAAATATTCAAAGAAAAGCAAGTTGAGCAGAATTAAAGACATCGAATAAAAATGATCTTCAAAAGGGATGGTCCCCACTCTAAAACCCATGTTATCCGAATTATTATAACTCACAATTGGGATGGAAGTTAAAATTCCGTTAACAATGTAAAACGGGATTAATGAAACTGTGTAAGCAATATAAAATTTGCCCATGTTTAGCTTAACGGGTTTCATTAAAGTATAAAGTAAAACAACGGCCAAGGTTAAAAAGTTGATGATGCTATACAACCTATCAGCATATAAAAGTGCCAAAACAAAGCTTAAAGCCAACAAAACCAAACTGATATATTTTACCAACTTGGCACTGGTATCGAATTTAAAATAGCAGATTAAACACTCGTAAATAAAAATGCAGGCAAAAGGTACGGTTATAAAAAACAGCATCTCCTCCAACGGTAGCCCGAAAAATTTTATGCCTAAAATGTAATCATCATTAAAAGACCATACGTTTTGAAAGGTAAAAATATAATCCCAAACTAAGTACAAAATGCCGGTAATCAACAAACCCGGAGCTATGTATTTCCATTTTGTGTAGAACGCTACTTTTTTATCGAATGATAAAATCAATGGAAAAAAAATAGTTAAAACATTAATGAGCAGATAGGTGTAAGTTTTATCCATTTAAACTAAGGCTTTTTTTAAGATGGCAACTTCCTGAGCGTTGCACTTTTTGCTTTCAATCATAAACTTCACAATATTTTTAAACACTTCTTTGTCCATTTTTAAATCAGCTGCGGTGGTGTTTTTTACCAGTGCAACAATTTTATTCTTATCAGTAGTTAAATTACCGCTATAGCCTAAAAATGCCGGAACGTAATATTGCAAACTAAATCGTAAAAACCTAACCTC
>DASSWV010000299.1:0-6431 GCA_035704545.1 Pelobium sp. | reverse complement strand
GTTAAATGGGTCTCTAAAAATTGCTTTGATCAGCTCATTAATTCTTTTGATTTTTTTCTTATCGACTGACTGCCAATGCAGATAATCTTCCCAAGCTGTTTTTGTCCAAGTTAATTTCACTCTTCAATCAAGTTATGCTCCTCCGTTTGTCCAACTTTGGCTTCTTTTAATGATTGTATCAAAACATCTCTGTTTTTTCCCGAAAGTAAATAGCTTGTTTCTTTTAAAGAATTATACTCATCTAATGGGATTAACACTAAATCCTTATTGTTCTTTCTTTTGATGATTAGCTCTTCTACATTATCCGCAACTAAGTCCATCCATTTTTTAAGGTTAAGCCTCAAATCAGTATAGTTAACAACTTTCATTATTTCTTTTTTAACAAAGTTATTAATTAAGTACGTTAAAAAGTGCTTTTTGTGATTTTTTAAAAAGGAAGGGATTGAAGATCAAAAGCACAAGTAGCTGATCAGGGGTTTGTGGTTAAGAGGATTGAGAATTCAGTAGGATATATAATACCAAAAATATCAATCCCCATTTATTTTATACAAATGCCTTTGATAAAGCGCTGGTTTGGTGATCTACCAGCTTTTGGAGCGGACCGCTAGCCATCATCTTCATCATCATATTTAGTTCTGCTGATACAGTAAGTTTTGCGATGGTGCCATTTACATCAACCACCACAAACCACTTCATATCCAAAGCAAAAGGTGCTTCTTCTGATGGTTCAATAACTATTTCAGCGTTCTCAATTCTGGAGCTTACCTTCAAAGCCAGTTTGGCCATGTTTTGAATGGTAAACCTCGCCTCATCAGCAGTGCTGTTCCAATTGTAAATGTTTTCGGGCATCAATTGCTGATGGTTGTTTAAATCGCTTAAAAAAGCGTAGACTTTCTCTATTGGTTGTGCAATACTTACTGTGCTTTCAAAAACTGTCATGCCGGTATGTTTTATTTATTGACCCCAAGCAGATGGATTTTTTCTCCAGTCGTTAAGTAGCTCAATATCGTTTTTTTGAATAAAGTTATGTTCAGCAGCATAGTCAATTAATGCGCTATAATTGGATAATGTAGAAAATCTACATTTTGCCTCTACAAAGTTTTCTGTAGCGATATCAAACCCATAAGAAAATATTGCTACTAAACCTGCTACTTCATAACCTGCTTCGCGTAAGGCATGAATAGCTTGTATGCTGCTTTTTCCTGTAGAAATTAAATCTTCTACTACTACTACACGCTGACCTGGATTAATTTCGCCCTCAATCAAACTTTGGGTGCCGTGTTCTTTAGCTTTAGCTCTCACATAAATAAACGGAAGACCTAATTCTTGAGCTACCAAAGCGCCCTGTGGTATCCCAGCTGTTGCAACACCAGCAACAACGCTACAGGATCCGTATTCTTCTTGTATCAATTCAGATAATTTCTGCCTGATATATGTTCTGATGGACGGATGGGAGAGCGTTATGCGGTTATCGCAATAAATGGGCGATTTCCAGCCTGATGCCCAAGTAAACGGTGCATTTGGCTGTAATTTAATTGCTTTAATTTGCAACAAAAATTCTGCAATTTTCTGTTCAATCTCACTTTTGTTGTACATGGCGCAAAAATACAATATTATTGGACATTATGTTGAAGTTGCACCCAAAAGGTTCAACAAATTTTGAGCATTTGGCTAAAGAAAAAAAATATTTTTATTTTGCAGATAAAAATCAAGTAAAAATTATTAAAAACTGAGCTTAAATATCAATGAAATTAAGTTTGAAATAGGAGTAAACATCAATAAACGCTAAAATTTATCATCTTTTTTACACACTTAAACTGTGAATATTACAAAGGTATTTCGGGCTTATAAAATTTCTTTGCAGCAATTTTTTTGACATTAAATATTGTATGTTTGTTGCTGTTTTCTAAGCCGTTCAAAGCTTCTTTTAACTGATCTAATTGATGTTCGGTAAATTAATATGTTGATGTTTAGTAAAGCAGACGATAGGAGTCTTGTAAATATTGTTATCTTATCTTTTACCAATAATTGTAAAAATAAATCAATTGATCGCGTCAAAAAAATACAGCATTTACATCAACGAGAAATCTTTGGTGATCTCTTCCGAACTTCCGCAAGAGCTTAAAAATTATCAACTTGTTGAGCTTGCAGGCTTCAATTTTGAAACCTTTTATAAAGCATTAGCGAAAAACCCCAACTCAGTTTTTGTACTTGTTAGCGACGATACGAAAAGTGTTTTTAAAGCTATTAAAAGTAAGTTGAGGGTAATTGAAGCGGCCGGTGGGTTGGTAAAGAACGAAAACGGGAAGTATCTTTTCATCTATCGCCATTCCAGATGGGATTTGCCGAAGGGAAAGCTTGAACTCAACGAAAAAAAGAAAGATGCGGCAGTGCGGGAAGTAGAGGAGGAGTGCGGTTTAAAAATTAAAAAACTTAAAGAAAAACTTATTAAAACTTATCATGTTTATGAAATTAAAGGTAAGCCCGTTTTAAAAATTTCTCATTGGTATGCAATGGATGCTAAAGGAAATCAAAAACTGATTCCTCAAATAGAAGAAGGTATAACGGAAGTAAAATGGTTTGCCAAGCAAGATTTCAGCGTGATAAGAGCTAATACCTTTGCCAATATTTTAGAGGTGGTTAATTTGGTGGGTTAGTTAGTTAGTTGGTTAGTTGGTTAGTTAGTTAGTTAGTTAGTTAGTTAGATAGTTAGTTGGTTGGTTGGTTAGGTTTTGCAAAGCCTTTAGCCTTGTGCTTTATGACTTTTGCTTTTCCCCTTTTTAGGTCTTTCTAACTGATTTCTCCCAGCTTGCAGATTGTTTCCCTTTGAAATACCTGATTGTTCCTGCAATGGTTGCGTAATTCATCATACAGAAATAAAAAGGTATAAAAAGAACTTTTATTTTGATGGATTTCGATTCTAAAACTGCGCCGATAATCGCTGCACTATAAAACAAGAGTTGCAGTACAAGCATAATCTGGTAAAGTGCCAAAGTAGGGTAATTAACGCAAATCATAACGTTCAATAACAAAACAAATATCATCAACCAAGGGGTAATGGTCCAGCGCAAAACGCGATGACTGATGTATTGAAAAGTAAGAGTTGGATTATGAAATGGGTTTGCCGACTTCTTTAGCCGGAAAATAGATTGGATGCCACCTGCCGCAATTCTAATTTTCCGTTTCAATTCTTCCTTCGTATTTGCCGAAGAATTTTCTAAAGCATAAGCATTGGGTTCATATGCAATAATGTATCCTTTTTCTGCAATACGCATCGCAATCATGTGGTCATCCACAATAGTATCTGATTCAATAGGTGGGTAAAGTGCTGTTTTAATACTGAAAAGTTCCCCCGCGGCCCCAACATTTGAGTAAAGCTCGTAATCCCATTTTTTCAAAGTAGATTCATATTTCCAATAAAAACCTTCTCCGGCGGCACTAGCATCATCACTTTTTGCAACCATAATCCTTTTTTCCCCAGCCACGGCGCCCACCATTGGGTTTTGGTAATGTTTAACCAATTCTTTAATGGCAGTTGCATTTAAAAATGTATTGGCATCGGTGAAAACTGTTATTTCGCTGTTAATAATAGGAACGGCTCTTTTAATTGCGGCCATTTTCCCCGCTCTAATATCTTCGTGTAAAAGTGTTATTGTTGTATGTTTGGCTACCAAGTTTGGTGTTTGATCAGAAGATCCATCGGTAATAAAAATAATCTTTAATTTTTCTTTCGGATAATCTAATGATAAGCAGTTTTTAATTTTATCTTCAATAATACCCTCCTCATTAAAAGCCGCTATTAATAAAGAAACTGTTGGTAAATTAGCATCTGATAAAAAGATAAATGGTTTTTTAAACAGCTTTTTTAACTTCACAATCGCAAACAAAAGCATCCCGTAACCAAAAAAAGTATAGAAGATGATAAATAGGCAAACCCAAAAAAGTACAATCATTATTTTATCTTAAAACCTAAGTGTTTGCTATTTTTTTGATGTGTTAAATTCCAGAACACAGCCTTTATTACCCATTTAGCGAGCGTTCCTTTTCCGGTTAAAACGTATTTAACCATCATTTTAGGGCAAGCTATAAAAATATAATAAATGCTAAAAAATAAGACGTTTAAAAAATTGGTGTTTTTCCGGATGAAAAGCATCCGGTTACGGGTTAAAAAATAGGTTTTAATGGCACTTTCTTTTCCAACCGAGATAGATTCTTTATGGTAAATAAAGGTTTTACCGGTAAAATAAATGCCTTTATCTATTCTTTTAAATTTTTCGCACCAGTCCAATTCTTCATAATAAAGAAAATAGTTTTCGTCCATTAAACCGGCTTTGTGCATATCTTTTGTTCTGCACATTACTGCTGCGCCATGGCAAAAGCCAGTTTCTCTAGTGACACCATCAAATTGCCCTGTATTTTTTTCGTACTGCCCAATTTGTGTATTTCTTGCCGTAAGATAATTTAAAGGTGTGTACCCTGCATATTGGATAACGCTTTTATCATCATCATAAAGAATCAGCGGGGATAAAAGTCCGATGTTTTTATTTTTTTCAAACTCTTCAATCATCCCACAAATACAACCCTCAGGGACTTCAGTGTCGTTATTTAGCAAAAATATATAATCACCTTTTGCAACATTGATGCCTAAATTATTGCCTCCAGCGAAACCTAAATTAACTTTTGTACGAATAAAGGTAAGACTTGGAAAGGTATTGTAGAATTCGGCTTCGTGGTTTTCATCACTTGCATTGTCTACCAATATCACTTCAATGTTTGCATCAACTTGTTTTTTTAAAGATTGAAGCAAAGCAATAGTTGCCTTAGGCTGGTTAAAGTTTACAGTGACAATTGAGACAAGCTTCATTAAAAAGAATTAAGAAATCAAAATTAAAAAAAATTGTTAAGGCAATAATACAATTAAGGGCAATGGAAAATTCAATAAGTTTTAAAGATATGCAAGAAGCTTCTGTAGATGATAAATTAAACGATTTAATTAAGGCATTAAATAAAACCGATATTAATTCCGATAATATCAAATCTCTGCAAAGCAAGTTCAATAAGGCTATAGATAATAAGCTTACCGAATCGGAATTAATTGAAGAGTTTAAAAAAGTAGACGATGACCATTTATCACGGTTAGAAAAACTGGATAAAATTGAGTCTATTTTAAAGAACAATTATATTGATACAAAAGCGGTTAAATCTGCGGCAGTAAAAAGATTTGCTGAAATGATTGTTCCCGTAATCTTAGGTTTTGTGATGTTGACTTTAGGCCTCGCAATGATTATTATGCCTGCCCCTCCTTACTTTGAAATGTTCACAATTTTTTACTTTAATGTAAATGATGGTTTCACGCTGATGGATTTAATTTCATTAATCATTATATTGACTGGAGTTTTTACAATAATTAAATCGTACTTTAAGTTTGCAAATTAATTTTAATAGTGGGTAAAAAAATTCTTTTAGTTGACGATGAGCCTTTTCAGCTTAGGCTGATGCAGAGAGTGCTAGAACAGAATGGTTTCGAAGTAACTGCCGCATCATGTGTAGTGGATGCTTTAGAGGTTTTAGCAAATGAAATTCAGGATTTAATCATCTCTGATATTGAAATGCCCGAAGTTGATGGGTTTGAGTTTAGAAAAAGACTTTTAGAAGATAACAACCTTAAAAACATTCCTTTTTTGTTCCATACATCCCACAATAAAGAGATGTTGATTGATAAGGGCCTAGCATTAAAAGCGATTGATTACATCGATAAAAACACTCCTGTTATACAACTGGTTGCAAAAGTTAAAAACATTTTAGCTACCGTTGTAGAGCAAAAAGAGAAATCAATAAGTGAGCTTAAACTTGTAGCAGATAAGCTAAACCTAAAAAACGTACCTAATAAAAAGTTGAAACTCAAAAACTTTGAGGTTGATGTATTTCATAAAACATTCCAAAACCACCCTGGTGGGGATTTTATCGATTTTATAAAAATTGATGATCGCTATACCTTTATTGTACTTGGCGATGTGATGGGAAAAAAATGGGGTGCATGGTTTTTCTCTTTTACCTTTTTAAGTTATATCCGTTCTGCAATTCGCTTGTGTGTTTTTGACGGGAACTTATCCGTTGCGCAGATTATGCAACGCATCAATCAGGTAATACATGTAGATGAGTTTTTAGATGATATTTACTCGACCCTAAGTTTATTGTTGATAGATGATGATGAGGGAATCATCACCTATTCTGGCGCAAGCGATCTGCCCATGTTGCATTTTGTTAACGAAACAAAGGAGGTCATTCAGTACAAATCAAAAGGATTATTATTAGGTTTTTTTAAAAACGGAAATTTTAACGAACAAGTCATTACCTCCGTAACTGATGATAGGTTATACCTACTTTCTGACGGTGCGATAGATTTTGAGGCGAACGGCATCAAAAAAACC
>DASSWV010000226.1:0-2900 GCA_035704545.1 Pelobium sp. | reverse complement strand
ATGGAAAGTATGTTCTGGCTCGTTGTATTCTTTTTGATGACACTGTTGACAAACGTTATTTGCATTTAAAACCAATTTGCCGGAGTGCGAGTTATGGCAATTGTTGCAGCTAACGCCCATCTCATACATTTTACTTTGCGCAAATGAGGTGTAAATAAAATCCTCCTCTTTAACTTGTCCATCATCGTGGAAGCTTTCTCCGATTGGGATTTCAGGGATATAATTATCCAACAGTTCATCAGAGTGAATAAGATCTTTGTTGACCATTGTCCGCCTGGCATGGCAAGGCGTACAAGCATTAATTTGCGCAATCTGACTGCTGTTTTTTGGTAAAGCTAACCGACTCCCAGCTTCCTTTTTGCCCTTTTTATAATCACCGTTAATATATTCAAGATGGCTTGACGCAGGACCGTGGCAAGCTTCGCAACTTACGTTTATAGCACTGTACGTGGTGTTGAACGAATCTTTTTCAACGAAATAATTTTTTTGGAGGTTGGTGCTATGGCAGTCGGCGCAGTTGGTATTCCAGTTTTGCGCACCACCAGTCCAATGTAACCAATCGCCTGCCGGAATTTTATCGCCCTTGTATTGATGAAACCACTTTTTTGCTTTGGTATCCCAGCTGGTGCGGGTGGTTTGGTATTTACCATTCGGGAATTTGATTAAATATTGTTGTAAAGGATAATGACCAAAGGTATAAGCTACTTCATAGTCATGATTTTTGCCATCTTCACCCTGTGTATTAATAAAAAATTTACTCCCTGTTTTATAAAACTTTGAAGTAACGCCGTCTGCGGTATAAGTTGTATTGTTAAAATCTCCCTTAACAGTAGAGTCGTTAGGAAGTTCCATAGCCTTAGCGTGATCAGATGTTTTCCATAAACCATACTCTTTTTGATGGCAACTTTTGCAGGTTAAATCTCCAACGTATTGTGCATCTGTGATGGATGAAATTAGAATTGGTTTAGTTGAATCTTTTTTTAAGAGTATGTTGTCAACAATAATTGCAACCACAGCGGTCGCTAAAATGGAATATAAAATAACGTTTCTGTACTTCACTTGAGCTTATATTTGGTATTAATAACAAAGTAGAGTTTTTGGAACTTTCTAAAAATAATCTCCGTCACTTTATGTTATTTTAGCATTAATAAATTGTTTTTGATAGTTTCAACAGCGTTTATGATAGAAGTCATTTCTTAAGAATTACTTTGAAAGTATTTTTACAATTAATAAAAAGGATTAAACGGAAATGATCATCTACAAACAATTTACTTTTGATGCAGCCCATTATTTACCCAATGTATCCGAAAGTCATAAATGCCGTAAGGTACACGGACATACCTACCACTTAACCTTGTTTTTTGAAGGAGCTATTTCTAGAGAGTTTGGATGGATTGTTGATTTTAGCGAGATAAAAAGAGTGGTAAAACCCATATTGAATTTAGTAGATCATCAGTTTTTAAACGATGTGGAAGGCCTAGAAAACCCAACCTGCGAGCTCATTTCTGTATGGTTGTGGGAAAGGATTAAACCCTTGATTGCACAATTAACACGTATTGAATTAAAAGAAACACCAACATCTGGGGCTATTTACGAGGGGAATTAAACTTGTTTAGCGATTTAATATAGGATAGAGAATTATTAAATGAAAAATTTGAAAAGCAATGACAAACCTTTGGTTTATTCTTGTTCTGGCTGTTCCAATGCGGCACAGATGGCAAACCATATTGCCGTAAAACTAGATAGAGAACAGAAAGCCGAAATGTCTTGCATTGCAGGTGTTGGGGGCAATGTAAAAGCATTGGTTAAAGTTGCTAAAACAAAAAGAAAGATTGTAGTGATTGACGGCTGTCCGCTTGCCTGTGCCAAGGCTTGTTTGAAAAATCACGGTATCGAACCGGATGTACACATTAAACTCTCGGACTCGGGGGTAAAGAAACAGCAACATGCAGATTTCGACTTAGATGAAGCCACAAAGTTGTATCACCAAATAGCAGTAGTTATTAAAGATTTGAGCTAGTATTTATCTCTTTGTTGGCCCGAGCGGTAATCTGTTGTGCTGGTTTCTTGATTTTTCAGTTGCCAACTTATCCGGTTTGTTTGATCTTTTCATTATAAATTGCCCCATTAAAACGTAAACTCCTTCAAATACTACGTTTTAATTCAATAATTTTGTGAGATGTCCTTATTTCACTTTAAGCAGTTTGTAATCGACCAAGAAAACTGCCCCATGAAAATCAATACCGATGGGGTTTTACTGGGAGCGCTCTGCGACTTGGAGAACGCGGAAACTATGTTGGACATTGGAACAGGTACTGGGGTAATTGCGCTAATGATGGCACAGCGCAAATCTAATTGTTGGATTGATGGTGTGGATATCAACCACCAAGCTTACGAAAAAGCGAAAGTTAACTTTGAAAACTCGTTATTTCACATGCAACTTAGGGCGCATCATCACAGTTTTAAAGAATTTTTCGATTTAAACCCTCAAAAAAAATACGACTTAATAGTTTCAAATCCGCCTTTTTATTTAAATGCTTTACAATCACCAAAAGCATCCCGAAATATTTCTAAACACACTAACGAACAGTTTTTTTTGGATTTGCTGTTGATTGCCAAAACACACCTTACAGAAAAAGGAGCGCTAACCTTGGTGTTGCCCGTAGATATTTCGCTGATGTTACAAACAACTGCGAAAGACTTTGGCCTATATCCACAGCATTGCATCAAAGTAAAATCCTATCCAGATAAAGCACACATTAGGCACATCATAAAATTCACTAGGCAAAACAAAGACCCACTCCAGTTTGATGAATTTTGCATATATGACGATGTGCGTGTGCACTCTTTGCAATATAAAGCAACCCTAAAAGATTTTTTTAAGATTTTTTGATGAAGAA
>DASSWV010000217.1:0-5824 GCA_035704545.1 Pelobium sp. | reverse complement strand
AAGCGGTTAAAGCTTCGTATAAATCATAGCCTAAAACAGAGCGGGCAGAGCCAGAAACCATGCCGTTTGATTGAGTGAGTACAATGGTTGGGCGGTAGTATTTCTCCGTTAAACGGGATGCAACAATACCAATAACTCCTTTATGCCAACTTTCGTGATAAACTACTGTTGACTTTCTACTCTCCATTTCGGGCGAATTTAAAATCATGGCTAAGGCTTGTTCGGTAATATTAGCATCAAACTCTTTTCTTTCCGAGTTTTTCAGGTTCACAATTAAACCTGCGTCTTCGGCACTTTCGGTAGAAGTGGCAATCAACAGTTTAACAGCCTTTTTAGCATCATCAATTCTGCCGGCCGCGTTGATGCGTGGCCCAATAGAAAAAACAATATCAGTAATGGTGAAATCATCTGTTTTGCCGGAAAGCTCTTTTAAAGCGTGTAGTCCGTTGCAAGGTTTTTCGTTCAACCTCTTTAGTCCAAAATGTGCCAAAATCCGGTTTTCGCCAGTAATTGGGACAATATCAGAAGCTATACTTACGGCCACCATATCCAAATAGCATTCAACTTTTTCAAATGGAATGTTGTTTTTTGAGGCGTATGCTTGTATCAGTTTAAAACCTAATCCACAGCCCGAAAGCTCTTTGTAAGGGTAGGGGCAGTCTGCTCGTTTCGGATCCAAAACCGCAACAGCTGCAGGTAACTCATCACCCGGAAGGTGATGGTCGCAAATAATGAAATCAATATTTTTTTCATTAGCGTAAGCAATTTTATCCACTGATTTTATGCCGCAATCTAACGCAATAATTAAAGAGTACCCGTGGTTAAAAGCATAATCAATTCCCTCGGTAGAAATACCGTAGCCTTCTTTATACCTATCGGGGATGTAGTAATCTATTTGGGCATGAAACTGTTTGAAAAAAGAATAAGTTAAAGCTACGGATGTGGTGCCGTCAACATCATAATCTCCATAAATTAAAATATGCTCATTGTTTGAAATGGCGCTCTCAATTCTGTTGACCGCAGTCAACATGTCTTTCATTAAAAAAGGATCGTGTAGTTGTGATATTTGTGGCCTAAAAAAAGACTTTGCCTCCTCATAAGAATTTAATCCACGCCTAATCATCATGCTTGCAAGGGTGTTACCAACTTTAAGTTCTGTGGCTATTTTTTCAACTAATTGTGCATCAGCTTTTTCCTGCGTCACCCACCTTTTTTCCATATATTTGCTTTGTATCACCTGTAAATATACATTTTAAAGTAGGTGTTCAACAATACAAAATCAGCAATTTGCCGGGTTTTATTTAATTTATTTTTCCGATTTGAAAGTTGTAGCCTTGCTTGAAGGGTCTTATTCTGTAGATGCTTCTAAAAAATTTATTCCGTTTAATCCTGATGTTGACCAGCCTAGCGACCGTCCTGCATCGCTCTTTGTTTACATTCAGCCGTTTTTAGTGAAGACCAAAAAAGATTTGATTTTGATTGATACCGGTTTGGGCTATAATGATGAAGCTGGGAATTTGGTATTGCATGAGAATATTAGAAAAGCAGGTTATAGCTTTACTGATGTAACTAAGGTTTTGATGTCGCATTTACATTTTGACCACAGTGGTGGGATGGTGCAAGGAAAAGAGGGGAGAGTGAGCGTTAGTTTTCCAAATGCGGATTATTACATTCAAAGAAATGAGTGGGAACACGCTTACAGCAGTAGTTCTAAATCTTACAAAACAGAGATATTTGACGTGGTACAGCGTTCTGGGCAAATTGTGTTTTTAGAGGGCGACGGTAAAATTAACGATGAAATTAGTTGTGAGGTTACAGGTGGACACACCGAGTTTCATCAGGTTTTTCATATTGAAGAAGACGGAGAACATCTTTTCTTTGGAGCTGATGTTGTGCCTGAGCCAGAACAGTTGCAAAGAAAGTTTATCGCCAAATACGATTTGGACGGTAGAAAATCGATGGAACTAAGAATTGAATACGGAGAGAAAGCTGTAGAAGGGGATTGGATCTGTTTATTTTATCACGCAAAGGCAAAGTCAATTGCTAAAGTGGCTTTAAAAAATGATGCAATAATTATTAACGAGATTTAAGCAGTAATGTTTAATGAAGCGTAAAGCTCTTTTATCTTTTCAACAGTTAAAGGTTTGGATATAAATTTGTTAACCGTTGTGTAAGATTTTGCTTTCGTAATATCGTCGTTATAAACTGATGAAGAAAGCATGTTGACGCAAACACCTTTGCCAATTTTGTTTTTAAGGCTCTCAAATTCATCCAAAAATTCCCAGCCGTTCATAATCGGCATGTTGATATCTAAAAAGATAATATCGGGCAAATTCTCTGGAGTTTCAAGATTAGATTTTATATAATTTAACCCCTCTAAGCCGTTAAGACGAGTGTTAATTTTTGTTTTAACGGGAATTTTATCTATCAATCTTGCCGCAATGAAATTGTTAATTTCATCATCATCAATAATCAAAATTTGTAAATCTTTTTTGTCCATCTAGTCCTTATACGGGGGGTTATTTGCTTATGTTACACGAAAACGCACATGAAAATGTTTTATTTTATATTACGTGTAACAAAAATACTGTTGGTTTTTCAAACAAATATCTAGCTCACATAAAATTAACGGCGCAAAATAAAGCAATAACAAAGCCAAACGTTTATCCTTTGGCTTTATTGTGTGGTCAAAAATAATTTATGTGTTAAGGAAATTATTTTTTTGCAACTATATTAATATTTAATTCAAAATCATCATCAATTGCTTTATCTCCTAAGCCAGAAATAAAGTTTTTAGATCTGTATTTGATGTTATATTTTGTTCTATCTACCTTAACTCCATTAGCAATTGCAACTAATATTCCGTTTTTCTGTTTAATACTTGCCGGAAAAGAAAGCGTGTTAGTAATGCCTTTTATGGTAAGCTGTCCGGTAACCTGAGCTTTGCCAGATTGCTGGTGCTCAACTTTTGTAATCACAAATTTTGAAGTAGGATTTTCAGCAGTCGAGAAAAAATCATCAGATTTTAAGTGACCTAAAAGTTTGTTTGCGCTTTCACCTGTTAAATCTGTTGTTGTGATGCTACCCATGTTTAGTTCAAACACACCACCTGTTAATTTTTGTTTATCTACTTTTAACTGTCCTGAAGCTAATTTTATTTCTCCGGTATGGTAGCCGGTTACTTTTCTTCCTGTCCATTCAATTTTTGAGCGGGTCAAATCTACTTTGTAGCTTTCTACTGGTGGTGTAAAAGAAAATAGAATACTCGTAAACGCTAATAATAAGTATTTTTTCATTTTTGTCTTTGTTTGTTGTACAAGCGAATTTAAATAAAACGAAAATGTTTGAACATCTAAATTTCGCATTTTTTTGAATGTAGCCTATTTGTGACATTTCCCTAGGTTAAAAATTTTGAGATCTTGGGAAATAAAGTATAAATGTGGTGGACTCACCTACTACACTCTCCACCTCAACTTTGCCATTGAAAGTTTCCATGTGAGATTTGACTATGAATAAACCAAAGCCTTTTCCTTCTATTTGAGGATTGATACGCTGGTACAAACCAAATATTTTTGATCCATTTTTTTGGAGGTCTATTCCAATTCCATTGTCTCTAAATTTTAATATGATATTTCGGTCATCCTGAAAAGTTTCGATATCAAGAACAGTTTTGCGTCCGGCTTTGTTGAATTTTATTGCGTTTGTAATTAAGTTAAAGATAATGCTCAAAAACCAATGTTTAGGGAAAGTAAGCTCTTTT
This sequence comes from Pelobium sp., assembly GCA_035704545.1. Taxonomy (GTDB): domain Bacteria; phylum Bacteroidota; class Bacteroidia; order Sphingobacteriales; family Sphingobacteriaceae; genus Pseudopedobacter. The sequence goes on along the minus strand of DASSWV010000217.1, from coordinate 2,064 downwards.
ACTTTCAAATCTAGATTAACATCTACATCAAAATTAGCTATTTGATCTTTAACAGCTGTAATAACTGCTTGTATAGTGTCTTCAATGTCAATCCTCTCTAACAAGATTTTTGTGGATTCATCATGAGCTACAACCTCAACTAAATCATTTAAGGTGGTATTCAACTTGAGAATAGAGCGTTTCATTTTCTCAAATATTTCTTGGTTTTCAGCATTCATTGAGGCTTCGTCCATCATTTCTGAAAGGGAGGAAATATTTACAACTGGTGCCCGTAAGTTGTGTGAGGTGATGTAGGCGAACTTCTTGAGTTCATTGTTTCTTCGGATAAGCTCTTGGCTAACTTTTAAAATCTCTAATTCTTTTTTCTTAACTTCTTCAATACTTAGCACTACTCCTGATATTTTAGATGGTTGATCATCTTTATATAATACTTTTGAGGAGGATAAGATATAAATATACTCTCCGCTAGCATTTTCAACTCTAAACTGAACCATCTGTTGAGGTTCATGGTTTTTAGCTACGGTGTCAAATAATGGGTATGCGAGTTTTGAGTCTTCTGGATGAATTTTGTTTAAGAAATCTTCTAGGGAAAAATCTATATCCTTGCCATAACCTAATATTTTCTTAAACTCTTGGTTAAATGAGGGCGTCTTGCTTTTGATGTCAAATTCCCAAAGTCCAATGTTCGAGCTGTTTAAAATAAGCTCCATTTGCTCTTTGTTCTCGTTGGCTAGTTGCTCTGCAATTTTACGTTGTTCAATTTCCTGTCTTAGTTCAGCTGTTCGGGTTTTTATCCTGCTTCGCAATTGGTGGTTAATTAATACAACTACAATTACAATAACCAGAATTACAACTAACGCGTAAATAATCGGTAGGTACCAATGGGAGTGTCCGTGTTCTCTGTTATCGTAAACGAAACCTTTTAAAGAGAAGTTTTTGTCGGCTACTCCTAACTCTTGAAACAGCTTAAGCATATATTGCCACCTTCCGATGTTTGTATGCCCAATTTCTACTAAATCTGGCATTATTAGTTTCTGCATTTCTGCTGCTTCATATTGTAGCTGTTCTCGAGTTACGCCATAAGCTTTAACATCCGGAAGGGTTAATATGTAATCTATGATTTCTTCTTTATGGGCTAAGGCGTACTTCCATCCTTGTAAAGAGGCATTAATAAATTTGTTGGTTTTTTCAGTGTCTTTATAGGCATATTCACGGGTGGTAAATATAAAATCACCGTAAAAATCTACTCCATACTCTTCCGGTCGCATAATGTTAATTTTATGCCCCAGTTCTTTCAGTCGCTGTGGTTGCGAAGTAATGTAGGTCACAACTGCGTCCGCCTTGCCTGCTATATCTTCAGAATCAAGAATTCGATCTAGGATTTCTACCTTATTCACATCAAGCCCTTCTTTTAAAAGAATAGCTTTAAAAATGCTCCATCGCTGATTCTTTTCTGCCATTACCTTTTTACCAATTAGGTCTGCAGGTACTAAAATGCCTTTCTCTTTTAAGCTGACAATGCAGTACCCCGATGACTGCATAATAGTGGCGAGGACTGTTAAGGGTTTTCTTTGACTATTTTGTTCTTTCTCAAGAATTCCGGGATCAAAAATGCCGACGTCTACCTTGCCGTTGATTACCTGGTCAATTACGTTAATGCCGGGGCCGCCTGGGAGTATTTTAACGTTAAGACCCTGTGTAGCATAATAGCCTTTTATTTGCGCCGCATAATAACCCGCAAATTGAAACTGATTCCGCCATTTAAGCTGAAGGGTTATTGTGTCAACCGGCGAAGAACTTGAACGGACTGATTTAGCAGAAAATATACAACAAACTAAAATGCAATAAAATAGGGCGTGTATAAATCGTTTTGTTGTAAAAGTTTTATACATGATCTACAGTGATAAGATTGGAAAATCTGAAGTATTTGATGCCGCTGTTAAAGTTATAAAATTTCGTGTAAATTAAGCTAATTAATAAAAAAAGCCAGGGCAAACGCATCATAATTCACAAAATTCGGCAATAAAAAACAGTAATTAAAGTTTAATTCTCGCTTGATTGTCT
>DASSWV010000190.1:0-5608 GCA_035704545.1 Pelobium sp. | reverse complement strand
CAGACGATGTAGAATTAGCCCCAATTGTACATACTTTTCCAAGTTATGATAATTCTATGGAAGCACCAGGTCAAACTGTATTTTATGACATTCCTGAAGATGGTATAAAATATATCGTTATAGCTAGAAGTACTGGTACTTCTCCAAAATTATATCGAATCGCAGCTTCATCAACAACTTTTACTGCTTTACCCCTAGAACTTTTATCCTTCACAGCTAAAGCAGACGCTTTTGGTAAATCAGTAAACTTAAACTGGAGAACCACAAACGAAGTAAATACAAAAGATTTTTCTATTGAAAGAAGAACAGACAATACAGATTTTGTGTCTATCGGTACAAGAAACAGCCAAAATACAGAAGGCGTACACAACTATGCTTTTACTGATAATGATCCAGTTTCTGGAAATGCTTATTACCGCTTAAAACAAATAGACAATGATGGTAAATTTACTTACAGCGATATTGTTTCTGTAAATGTAACTGGAGGAACTAGTGTTAGTGTTTATCCTAACCCAACTACTGATGCACTTAATGTAGGACACGGTGAGGGCTCAAACGGTTCTTTAAGTATCTTTGATTTACAGGGAAAATCTATGATTTCGCAAGCACTTGTTAATGGTTCTACCAATACTGCTGTAAACGTTGCTAATCTTACACCAGGTACTTATGTATTAAGTATTCAAAACGCAGGTCAACAGTCAACTGTGAAATTCATTAAGAAATAAAACCTTAAATGATTAATTAAAAAAGGTGGTCTTAATGGCTGCCTTTTTTTGTTTTTTTTCTTTGCTAAAGTGTGATTTTTCAGTTTTTTTAGCATTAAGTCGGATACATATGAGGGGGGTAAATAATCGCGAATAAAACTTTATAAAATATATTGCAATCTCCAATATATTTTTTATATTTGAATATCATATTCATATATGATTAAAAAACCGAATTAAACTTGTTCTCTTTTGATCTCTTAACGGTGTTGAAAGAGTAATTATTAAATAATAAAGCATTTGCAATTTACTTTTGTTAAAGATTCTCTCCATAATTTAGATGTAATTGGTTATCTAAATGAAAGTCCTCTTATACTTTCAAAAGAGAAAAGGGAGTGATAAGCTCCCTTTCTTTTAAACTTAAATTGTAAATTAATAACATTAGAAGCACATATTTGAAGATACTTTACCTAATCAATTGATTACCATCCTATTAATATGGGATAATTTAAACAATAATAAAATGAAACGTTACCAGTTATTACTAATTTTGATGTTTTTTTGTGGCAGTCTATTTGCCCAATAACCAAGTATTTCTTCTGAAGATAAACAAAGAAGTGATTCGCTAATGAAAGCGGCAAAAGCACATTCTGACGAAGCTTGGCTAAAAGCACTGCCTAAAATTGAAGAAGAAGCTAAAATGGGAAAACCTTATGTGCCATGGGCACATCGTCCTATTGATCTGCCACAATCAGAATTATTAGCATTCCCTGGTGCAGAGGGTGGTGGCGCATATTCTTTCGGAGGTCGTGGCGGTAGAGTAATTGTTGTTAAAAATTTAAATGATAGCGGGCCAGGCTCTTTAAGAGAAGCTTGTGAGCAAGGCGGAGCAAGAATTGTCGTTTTCAACGTTTCGGGAATCATTAAATTAAAAACGCCTTTAATTGTAAGGGCGCCTTACATTACCATTGCTGGCCAAAGTGCACCTGGCGATGGCGTATGTATTGCGGGAGAATCGTTTTGGATCAATACACATGATGTTGTGGTGAGGTTTATGCGTTTCAGACGTGGTGATACTTGGGTAGGCCGTAGAGATGATGCTATCGGTGGTAATCCAGTAGGAAATATAATGATTGACCATGTGTCTGCAAGTTGGGGCTTAGATGAGAACATGTCGATGTACCGCCATATGTACAACGATAGTACTGGGAAAGCTTCAGAAGAGAAATTACCGACAGTAAATATTACCATTCAAAATTCTATTTTTTCAGAAGCGCTAGATACTTGGAACCATTCTTTCGGAAGCACTTTAGGAGGCGAAAATTGTATGTTTGCCAGAAACCTCTGGGCTAATAATGCAGGTAGAAATCCTTCTATTGGCTGGAACGGGGTTTTTAACTTTGTAAATAATGTGGTTTTTAATTGGGTACACCGCTCAACCGATGGTGGAGATTATACAGCATTGTATAACATCATTAACAATTACTACAAACCAGGCCCTGCAACTCCTAAAAACGAATCAATTTCTTATCGTATTTTAAAGCCAGAATCTGGACGTAGCAAATTGCCTTATGTGGTTTTCGGAAGAGCCTATGTAGAAGGTAATATTGTGGAAGGAAACGCAAAAGTTACCAATAACAATTGGGACGGCGGAATCCAGTTAGAAAATAAGCAGGGTAATGCAATGACCTATGATGAGGCTCAGCCTTATTTTGCCGCCATGCGAGTGAAAAAGCCTATGCCAATGGCAGATGTAACTATTTTGCCAACAGAAAAAGCCAAAGAGTATGTTTTAGAAAACGTGGGTGCTAATTTACCAGTTCGTGATGCCGTTGATAAACGCATCATTAAACAAGTTAGAACCGGAAATATTGAATCACACCCGAATGTTGTTGCGCCTACTTCTCAGTTTAAATATAGAAGGATGGAATTAGATTCTTATAAAGTTGGGATCATTACGGATATCAATCAAGTTGGAGGATACCCAGTTTATGCAGGAAAACCATATCAGGATAGAGATAACGACGGTATGCCCGATGATTACGAAAAAAAGAATGGCCTAAACCATAAAGACGCTTCTGATGCTGCTAAAATTAGTGCCAGCGGATATTCAAACATAGAAGTTTATTTAAACAGTTTAGTTCCTTTAGAAACAGTAAAGCCAGTGAAGTAGGTTTCTTTTGATAATTCCGAAATCGCTGCGAAAAAGTATATCGTGACCTTGAAATTATTTAAACAGCTTGTTGCTATCAAAAGGTAGCGCTGGCAAAAAATAAACCTTAAAAACTCATCGGTGATTGTTTATTTAAGAAAGATAAAAATTAATGTGTGGTTTTTAGCCTGTCTGTTGAGCGTACAACAGCAGGCTTTTTCGCAAAAGAAAAAGCCCGAACCTTTTAAACCTTTGGTTTTTGAGGAAAACGGAGCTATAAAGTACATTCCTGATGTTCAGGGAAACCGAATTCCCGATTTTTCTTCTGCGGGTTACGATGCCGGCAATACAGAAATCCCAAATGTTGCAATAAAAATCACGGTTTCTGCAACTTCCGATGATGCCACGCAAAGAATTCAGAGTGCAATCAATTACGTTTCTAATCTCCCAAAAGATAAAAAGGGTTTCCGTGGAGCAGTATTGTTGGGTAAAGGGGATTTTGATGTTCAAGGTCAATTGAAAATCCAGTCTTCTGGAGTTGTTTTGAGAGGGAGTGGCGTCAAAGAAACCGTTTTGCATGGTTCTGGTTTAGATCGGCAAACCTTAATCCGGATTTTTGGAGTGAACGATTTAAAATCAAACAACAAAACTCAAATTACGGATAGCTACGTTCCGGTAAATGCTTTAAATTTTAATTTGGCTAAGGCCGATGCTTTTAAGGTGGGGGATAGAATAACAATTACTCGTCCGTCAACAGCGGAGTGGTTAGATACCATGCAAACTTGGACTTTCGGTGGAGGACTTTCTTCTTTGGGATGGAAGCCCGGAGAGGAAAATGTAGTTTGGGACAGAAAAATAATCGCCATCAATGGAACACAAATTACTATTGATGCGCCTATAACCACTGCATTAGACCAAAAATTTGGCGGTGGTTTTATAGAAAAATACGAATGGAACGGACGGATTGAAAACGTAGGAGTTGAAAATCTTTCACTAGTTTCCACATTTGATAAAAACAACCCGAAAGATGAAAACCACCGTTGGATGGCAATTACCATCGAAAACACAGAAAACGCCTGGGTTCGTCAGGTAACTTTCAAACATTTTGCAGGTTCGGCGGTAAATGTGCTTTCTACTGGGAAATGTATTACTGTGGAAGATTGTAAATCTTTCGCGCCGGTTTCAGAAATTGGCGGTCAACGTCGTTACACTTTCCAAACTAACGGACAACAAACTTTATTTCAAAGGCTATACTCCGAATATGGTTATCACGATTTTGCGGTTGGTTATTTAGCGCCAGGTCCCAATGTTTTTGTGCAATGTAAAGCTTATTTACCATTCAGTTATAGCGGAGCAATTGATACTTGGGCATCCGGAGTTTTGTTTGATGTAGTGAACATCGATGGAAATGCGTTGAATTATTCAAATATTGGCCAGGATGCAAGAGGTGCAGGTTGGACAGCCGGAAACAGTGTATTTTGGCAATGCAGTTCATCTAGAATCAATAATTTTAAACCACCAACTGCTCAAAACTGGGCCTTTGGAACTTGGTCCGAGTTTCAGGGCGATGGATTCTGGGATTTTTCTAACGAACATATCAAGCCTCAAAGTTTGTATTACGCTCAACTCGCCGAAAGGCTCAACAAAAATGTGGATGATAGGGCGCAATTGATGGATAAAATTACAGAAGCAACCAGTAGTCCAACGGTTGAACAAGCTCGGCAAATGACTTTGCAGGCCACAAAACCTATTCCTCAATTAGAAGACTTTATAAACAGTGCTTTTGTAAGAAATCCAATTCCAACAGTTGCTACAAAAGTTCCGTCTTTAGAGGAAATCAGGACGCCGAAATTTGCTCCAATTACAAGAAAAGGAGATTTAACAGTTGAAAACGGTTGGTTGGTACGAGATAATCAGGTTTTAACCGGAGGCCGATTGAGTGTGCCTTGGTGGACAGGCGGTATTCAAGGTGACGATATAATTAAAGCAAGACCAGCAATTACACGTTATGTTCCTGGCAGAATTGGTCATGGTTTAACCGATGATTTAATGGAATTGACAAACACCATGGTTGAAAATTCGGATTTAATTGTAGAACAAAATTACGGTTTGTGGTACGATAGAAGAAGAGACGACCACGAACGGATCCGCAGAATGAGCGGTGAAGTTTGGCCACCTTTTTATGAACTCCCTTTTGCCAGAAGTGGCGAAGGAACTGCTTGGGACGGTCTCTCAAAATACGATTTAACAAAATATAACCCATGGTATTGGAGTCGGTTAAAGCAATATGCCCAACTGGCAGATGAAAAAGGTTTGGTATTAATTCATCACAACTATTTTCAGCATAATATTATTGAAGCCGGTGCGCATTATGCTGATTTTCCGTGGAGAACAGCAAACAACATTAATTCCACAGGTTTTTTAGAGCCAGTGCCTTATGCAGGTGATAAAAGACTTTTTTTAGCAGATCAGTTTTATGATGAAACCCATCCGCAAAGGAGACCGTTGCACCAAGCTTATATTGAACAATGTTTAAATAATTTTGTGGGCACTTCGTCGGTAATTCAATTTATCAGCGAGGAATATACAGGCCCAACGCACTTTGCTAAATTCTGGGTTCAAACCATTAAAAATTGGGAAAGCAAAACTGGGAACAAAGCCTTAATCGGTTTAAGCACTACAAAAGATGTGCAGGATTCCATTTTGCAAGATCCACAACTTTCATCAACCATTGATGTAATTGATATCCGCT
>DASSWV010000186.1:0-6058 GCA_035704545.1 Pelobium sp. | reverse complement strand
ATGCCCGGATCATAACAAAAACGGATTTTCTTATTTTACCGTTGGCGAAGATATTTACTGCCTACAGGAATATTCTTATTTTGGCACTACGGATCCTTTAGGGTCTTTGTTCTTTAAATTTGATTATCAATCTAAAACTTGGCAGAGGAGAACTGCGCCTACAAACCTTAAAAAGTTTAGAACTTTCAGTGCTACTGTTGGCAATGATGTTTATTTTTTAGAGAATGCAACTTACACTTTAACAAAATATAATTCGCTTGAAGATAAGTGGGTTCAAAACTTGGAAAACCCTGTGGTAAATGGTTCGAAAATTTATCTGAACGCGGTCTACAGCAACTCAAGCAGTGTTTACGCATTATACAATATTGATGGATTGGAATATATGTATGAGTATGGCACAAATACCGGTAAATGGAAAAATCTTGGTGCTATCATATCTTCTCCAACTTATAACTTTTTTGGTTTTTTTGTAGGTAACAAGCATTTTATCGGCGGATTTAAACATGACACCCTTTCTTCAGATCTTTTTGAATCTGATGCAGGACATATTTATTTATATTAAAAAGATGTTATTGCGATAGGTGGGTATGAATTTAGGTTCACCCTCTTAGGTGACACTTAACTAATACCCTAATCCTCCTCATCCTCAAAAAAACTTTCACTCAAATCATCAATATCTCGGCGATCTTTCTTAGTAGGCCTTCCTGTACCTCGGTCTCTGGTTAAAACAGGGGAGTGGAACATCGATTTGTATTTCGCGGTTTCTTCTGGCGGTGTTAAATCAGCGTAAGCCAAAACTGCTTTTTTAGCATCAACACGGGTATATAATAGATCTAAAACCTTGATGGTTTTCTTTTCTACCGCTTTTGAAACTTGGTAAATTTCGCCAATTTTTACTTCATAACTGGGCTTAATATTATTCCCCTCTTTCTTTACACGCCCAGCTCTGCAGGCATCGGTTGCCAAAGAGCGGGTTTTAAATAACCTTATCGACCATAAATATTTGTCTATCCGTAATTTCTCTGCCATTTAACCAAAATTAGCTCAAAATTTACGCTTATCGTAAAAAAACCTTTATTTTGCGAACTAATTAAAAATTACAATGATAGCCGAATTAAAAAAATCGATAGAAGAAGCTTGGGACGATAGAAACCTGCTTAATTTTAAAGAATATAGAGATGCCATTGAGCGTGTAATTTACCGTTTAGATATTGGCGAGATAAGAGTTGCAGAAAAAGTTGGTACAAGGTGGCATGTGAACGAATGGATTAAAAAAGCAGTTGTTTTATATTTTCCTATCCGTGAGATGGAGGAAATTACTGTTGGTCCTTTCGTTTTTCATGATAAAATGAAATTGAAAACCGATTACAAGAAAAACGGTGTAAGGGTTGTGCCTCATGCAATTGCCAGATACGGTGCTTATTTAGCGAAAGGTGTTATTATGATGCCTTCTTATGTTAATATTGGTGCTTACGTTGATGAAGGTACAATGGTGGATACTTGGGCAACCGTTGGTTCTTGTGCACAAATCGGTAAAAACGTTCACTTAAGCGGTGGAGTTGGCATAGGTGGCGTTTTAGAGCCCTTGCAAGCGGCACCGGTAATAATTGAAGACGGATGCTTTATTGGTTCAAGAGCGATTGTTGTTGAAGGTGTGCGTTTAGAAACAGAAGTAGTTTTAGGCGCAAACGTGGTTTTAACAGCCTCAACCAAAATTATTGATGTTACCGGTCCAGAGCCGGTTGAGCACAAAATGGTAGTTCCAGAGCGTTCAGTAGTTATTCCCGGCTCTTACACTAAAAAGTTTCCTGCCGGAGAGTTTCAGGTGCCTTGCGCTTTAATTATAGGAAAAAGAAAAGAATCAACAGATAAAAAAACATCGTTAAACGAAGCTTTAAGAGAGCATAATGTAGCGGTGTAACGGAGTTAAAGGTTTAAAGTGGAAAGTTCAAAGTTGAAATTAGCCGGCCTAAAAAACTTTTTACTTTAAACCTTTAACTTTCTACTTTCAAGTCCCCTCGGCATTAAAAAAGTGAAATAGATCAACAGCATCAACATCAGCTGTTTTTCCAAAGTGTTTTCTACCATTTGATGCATTAAAAACAACAGAGAAATTTCCAATAAAATCGATCTGTCTTTTATTCCTTTATAAATTAAAAATCCGAAAAGGATTAGCCATCCTAAAACATAAAAAAAACCGTAGGTCGCCCAACCATAAATGAGCTGATTATGGATGAATTTTCTGTTCTCCGGAATTAACAGTCTGCTGTTTCTAGCGTATTCTTGCTCAACAAGCTGTTTAATCTCACAGGTTCCTACACCAAACAGCCAATTCTTTTTAGCGATGTCAAAACCTATTTGATTTGCGATTAGGCGCTGGTTTAAGGAGAAAAAATTTGGATTACGATTGGTAACGACATTCTCAATATCCGATTTGGTGTTTTGATAGCGAGCTTTAAAAGCAGGAATAAACATGAAACTTCCCACAAGCAGAAAACATCCAATTAGCAACGAGTATATTTTAGTTGATCTTTTTATTTGTAGCCGAAGCAGATAGATCAGCATCAGCGGATAAAAAGCCATAATCGCAAAGCGTAAGCCTAAATGATGTATTATCGCTACAATCAGAAACAGTAAAAGAAATAAAAGCGGTTGTCTGTTGCGCTTTAAAAGTTCGGCAATATAAAAAATGGCGTACACCGCTAAAAAACCAACAATATTATGGTGTATTCCCCAAATATTAGAAACGTTTTTACTGTCATGCGCCAATTGTATAATTTTTTCTGAATTAAAACCTTGGCGGTAAACCATGTCCATCAAAACAAAGAAAGTCCCCCCAATAAAAATCCAGTTGATGGTGTTAAGCCATCGTTTTAAGAACTGTATTTTAAACTCAAAAACCTGAAAAGCAAAAGGCAGTATAAGTAGTGGTGCAAAGGCAATGAGAGGTTCGGTAAAGCAGTTAATTTGTCCGCTGAATAGGCTACATGTCAAAATCAGGAAATAAAATCCCGCAAATACAAAAAAGGTTTTAGCATTAATGCCTTTGTAAAGTGTGATTTTATGGTTCAGCTGATAATACACAGCCAAAACAAAAATGGCGATCATAGCAATGGAAACCATTGCTCTTGATACAAAAAAGCCGATTGCAAGTGCTAAAAGAAGCGTTATAAGTAGTTTGTTGATTAAATTTTTTTTGAACACGCAATTGTTTATTTTTACCCGCTAGATGGCAGTTTACAAACGTGAAATTACAATTTCTGTAATATTATCCACCTATAATCATCCCGAGTGGTTGCAGAAAGTTTTGTGGGGATATAAAGTGAAGACGTATAAAAACTACGGAGGGCAGGGTAGAGGACTTGGTAAAATGTTGGTTAACTTTGGAATAAAGCAGATACTGCTAAGATACAGCACCCTCCTTGTTCATTTAAACCATAAACGCGGTTACAAAACTCAAGCCTCCATCCATAAAAATAGGGCGATTAGAAAAGTTACTAAGAACAGCAAATCCACTTTTACACCTTACGGAGTGGTGAAGAGCAATGAAGGTTAGTCTCATTATTTCCGTTTATAAAAACACTAAGGATTTAAAGGTCATTTTAAATGCACTTGTTTATCAAACGGTTCTTCCGGATGAAGTAATTGTTTCTGAAGATGGCGAAAGCGAAGAAATGAGTTCTTTTTTGGTAGCTTACGCAAGCAACTTAAATATTGTGCATTTAACCCAGCCTGATTTAGGTTGGCAAAAAAATAAAGCATTAAATAACGCAATAAAAAAATCGAGAAATCCATATTTGATATTTATTGATGGAGACTGCGTTTTGCACCACCGATTTATTGAAAACCATATTGCTCTTGCCGAATTCGATAAAATTTTAGCCGGTAAACGGGTAAAGTTAGGGCCTGTTTTTAGCGAAAAATTAAGAAATACCGACTTGCTGAAGTTTGAAAATAATTTTTTGCTAAATACATACAAAATTTTTAAAGATGGTGTAAAGTTTTTTGAAGAAGGACTTTACTTTAATCCGAATAGTTTTTTGGGAAGCGTAGCTAAAAGACGTACCATGCGCTGGATTAAAGGATGCAATTTCTCTTGCTATAAACACGCACTGATAGCAATTAATGGTTTTGATGAAGATTATAAGCTTCCGGCGATTGGTGAAGATATAGATTTAGTATGGCGTTTTGAAGGGCTGGGATATAAGTTAAAATCCGTCCGAAATTTTGCGGTACAATATCATCTACATCATAAAGAGAACTGGCTTTCTCAGGAAGAGAATATTGTGGTTATGGAAACAAAACAAAAAGATAAAGCTTTTGTCTGCAAAAATGGGATTTTAAAGACAGCCTATGAAAATTGAATTTATAAAAGATAATGTTAAGTTAAGAATAGAACAACATGAATGATCAACCCAAAATATCCATCATCATAGCTTGCTATAACTGCGCAAAGTATATCAAGGAGACACTAGTTTGTGTGCTTGAACAAGAATACGAAAATTGGGAATGCATTATAGTAGATGATGGCTCTACAGACCAATCGGCTCTTGTTGTTCAGGATTATATAAAAGATAAAAAAAATTACATATATATTAAGCAGTCAAACAAAGGTGCTTCTGTTGCAAGAAATACAGCTATTAAACATAGCTCAGGTAAATATATCTTGCCGTTGGATGCTGATGATCTCATGTCTAAAAGTTATACTAAGTTAGCTGTAGAAATTTTGGAAAAAGATCCAGAAATTAAGCTGGTTTACTGTAAAACAATGCTTTTCGGTAATAAGAAAGGGGAGTTTAAGTTAGTTGATTATTCGTTTGAGAGACTTATCATCCAAAATATGATTGTTAATTCTAGTGTTTATCGAAGGGCTGATTATGATAGAACCTCAGGCTATGATCCTGAAATGTACGATAGTGAAGATTGGGAGTTTTGGATTTCACTTTTAAAGACGGGTGGAAAAGTTTACAAAATACCCGATTTTCTCTTTTTTTACCGTAAACATAAAGGCTCAAAGAACAAGAAATTCAACGCTAAAAGAGAGGCATTAAGACAATATGTTTGTCGGAAGCATTCCGATATTTATGCTTATTTTTTTGATAACCCAATCCAGATATATTTTGAACATCAAAAATATAAAAAGGCGTATAATATTATCAGGAGGCTAACTTTTAGAAAGCTTATTGATTAATTTAAAGGAGTTTAGGTTGCATAAATAGCTGACATCTTTCAGGATTAGCCGTGTCGGATTAACGGACTATGAGTTGGTGAATTGCTTTAAGCTAAAAAGTTTACAGTAATAAGAGGTAAGCGTTGTGGATCCTGAACTCTTGATCGCATAAAAAGTGCCTGAAAATTAAAACTGCGAGTTTAAATGATTTAATTTACTTTTGCGCCATGGATTTAGCAGATAAAAAAATTGCGATAATAGGGTTGGGTTACGTAGGCTTACCGCTTGCGTTGGAGTTCGCAAAAAAATACCGGGTTTTAGGTTTTGACATCAACCAAGAACGGATTGATAAATTGAAAGCCGGTATTGACATTACGCAAGAATCAAATCCCGAGGAATTAAAGGAAAACAGCAACCTAAAATTCAGTAGCGATACAGCGCAGCTAAGATCCTGTAATATTTTTATAATATCTGTTCCCACACCGGTAGATAAATTTAACAATCCTGATATTTCTTTACTTAAGCTGGCTAGCCAAACAGTAGGTAATGTTCTTAAAAAAGGCGATGTTGTTATATATGAGTCAACCGTTTATCCAGGCTGTACAGAAGAAGATTGTGTCCCTATTTTAGAAAAGTTCAGTCAACTTATCTACAATACAGATTTTTTCTGCGGTTATTCTCCCGAGAGAATTAATCCAGGAGATAAGGTAAATACGCTTACTTCTATATTAAAATTAACTTCGGGATCTACTCCAGAAGTTGCAGAACTTGTTAATAATTTGTACGCCAGCATTATTACAGCAGGTACTTATTTAACTTCCAGTATTAAAATAGCGGAAGCGGCAAAAGTTATCGAAAATTCGCAACGAGATGTGAATATTGCTTTTG
>DASSWV010000179.1:0-2153 GCA_035704545.1 Pelobium sp. | reverse complement strand
AACCCTTTCTGATGCACCAATTGCTTTTTGAACGTTAGCGTAAAGCTCTGGAAAACTCCCCATTGCCGCACCTACAAAGAATGAATATAGTAAATACGCAATAATATCTCCCACAGATAAACTTCCGTCTTGAACTAAAGTTGCACCGTACCACAACACGCCCATTATAGCTCCAAATAAACAGAAGACAATAAATGAAGCAAACATTCCTCTATAATTTGCACCTCTTACTGCAATTTGAACTACTTGGCGAAGGCTTTTATCGTACCTCGTGGCTTCATATGCTTCATTTACAAATGCTTTAACATTAGAAATTCCTTGTAGTGTTTCTTCAACAATAGTGTTAGATTCTGCCAATTTATCCTGTGCACTTTTTGAAATTTTACGTAACGCTTTTCCAAAAAACACTCCTGCAACAACGATCACTGGGAAGATACATAAAAGAAATAAGGTGAGTTTTCCGGAAACGTAAATTAAGATTCCGATTCCGCCAATCAATAATATAATTTGACGGATCATCTCCGCCAAGGTTGTTGTTAAAGTATCCTGAACTTGGGATAAATCTGCTGATATTCTACTGTTTAGCTCTCCAACTCTACGATTTGCGAAAAAATTCATCGGTAAAGTAATCATCCGGAAATAAGTGTCCCGTCTGATATCTGCCAAAGCTTTTTCTGCAACTTCTACAAATAACCTAACCCTAAAAAAGGAAACAAAAGCTTGTATAAATAAAATACCGAATGCAATTAAACCAATTTCATTGATAGAGTTTGGCAAACCGTATTTTGGTGCTTTGTCCACAGCAACATCAATCATTACTTGAATAATTGCTGGAAAAGCTAAACCAACCACACTAGATAGCAATAGGAAAACCATCCCTACTGCAAATTTACCTTTGTAAGGTTTTAGGTAAGCAACTAAAGCACTAATTTTATTGATGTTTTCTTTGTTGATTTTTGACTTTGTGAACTCCTGGGCAGGAGTGGAGCTGCTATTTAATCCGTTTCTGGCCATTTAAAGGGTATTATATGCGTCGGGAAATGATTTTTCCGTGGACAATGGGCGCAAAACTAAGATATATTTTAGTTAAAGCCTTTATTTTGATGAAATTTTACGGAACACAAACAGTGCAAAACTAATGATTGCTAAGGCCAGGGCAAACGATACCAATTGATAAAACTTTTTGCTGTTTTTAAGTTCCTGTAAATCATTGGTTAAAGTTTCGTTTTGCGTTTGTAACTTATTAATGGTACGCATATAACCCATATTCCTGCTTTCATATTCCTTAGATGCTGAAGCTACTTTTTCTTGCTGGTAGGTTTTAAAATCAAGCAAAGTTTTGGTTTCCTTTAATATAGAATTATCGGTTTCGATGATTTGTTTTAAAATATCCATGCTTTTTTGCATGTCTTTTTTTGTTTTAAAACCAAAAATACCTGTTTTCTTATTTAAGCTTTCTGTAAACTGCCCAAACTTGCTTAGCCTAGCGTCTAGCATAGAATTGATTTTGTTCCGTTGCAACTGGTAAGCCAAACTATCGGAGTTCTGAAAACTGAACGCTGGATAACAAACCGATAATAATATAATGATAACAATAAACCTCATAACTATTTAAATTCTATTAAAACGGCATCGTTAGGTTTTAATCCTAATAAACCGCTTGCGTTTCCTTTATTTATCGCAATTTCTAGATGATCTGATATACCAAATAAGCATAAAATTTCTCCCGGCGGAACTTCATCATAATGCCATGACAACTGGCTGATGGTTTCGCCTTTTTTTAAACGGAGCTCAAATTTTCGTCCAGCTTGTATTTTATTGAATAAATCTTTGGTAATATTTGTAATCACGTTTTCAAAAGAATCAACAAAAATGATTTTTCCACTAATCGTATTGCCTTCAATAATAGGATGAAAATTCATTTTCTCTTCAATCTCAAAAGTCGGTTCACCAATTTCTTGCAAAGTGCCACCGGCGGCTAAGTGGCAGGCAGCTTTTACAAAAATATCCGCTAGCGGAAAATGTAAGAATTTTAAATCTTGCAGTATATTTAATTCAACCACTTCTTGCGGAGCTTCTTCAAAAATCAGGGAAAATATACCATTATCAGATCCTACAAAAAAATGGTCGCGGTATTTTACAGCCAAATACTT
>DASSWV010000168.1:0-4512 GCA_035704545.1 Pelobium sp. | reverse complement strand
ACTGCGTTTGGTAACGGGTAAGTACATTTATAAAATCTAGTCCCGGTATTTTGTTTAGCGGTACCGAGTACGAAAGACTAACAGTATGGTTGTAATTTGTGGTACGCCCTAAACGTTTCAAATTGTTCCACATTGTATCTCGCTTTAAGCCTGTGATACGCCCTTCTGGTTCATCAACTACGGATAGGTTTGTGGCGTTAAAATCTAATTTTAAGGATTTTGTTAAATCCCAACTTACACCATACAGCCTGTTAATCTGGAAGTTTTTGTTGAATGTGGTCCTAATTGGAATAAAGTTATTTGGATCATTATCTCTCAAGGTATTCTCTGAGTACAACCTGTTTAGTTCTATCCTAAAGTTGAGCATCGATGGCAATAAACTAAAATTAAAATCCTTTAACAGGTTCAAATATTTTGATTTGATGGCTTTGTTGAAAGGAGATATAAATTTAGCCGGATTGTTAAAATCATAAGCCAATGCACCGCGATAAGTTTTCTGTTGTGTGTTTTTGTTGATGAAATCACGATGACCATACTCGGTGTAAGCATAAGTCAAGCTCCAGTTTTCTACATCCCAAAGGTGGTTTTTTGCGTTTGGATCCGTTTTAATCTTACGCACATTGGTAAAGTTGATGCTGCGGCGTTGCGTAAAATCTTGTGCATAGTTTAAAATAGAATCTCTGGTTTGGCTAGATACGTTGTTTAAAACATTTTTAAGTTCAATATCTGGGTTACGAGGATCATACTGAGGGGTACTCAACTGGCTAGAGTAATTGATGAACATCGGAATTTTTATACCCGAATTTTGCGGAAAAAACTTACCTAATTCTAAACTAGAGGATACATCAAAAAAGCGGTCATCAGACCGGTTAATCTCACTCACTCTTTGCTCTAAAGAACCAAAGCCAATGGTGCTTTTGTTTGCCGAAACGGTTACATCGCCAAAATCGGCAAGTTTGGCGTTCATTCTTGCTGTTGCTGCCCAACCTCCGCGTTCATCAAAATCGGTTAACCGTAATTCGTTAAACCAAACCTCGGCACTTTTATCCAAGCCATCATCACCTACAGTTCCATTTGTTTGCAAGGGGTTTCTAACACCCAACATCATCACCCTTAACTTGCTTAAATCTGGCTGACCTTTAATTGTAATGGTATTTACGCCATCAGAATAAGTGTAGGGAACGTTTATCGGCCAAGGTTGCCCCGTAGAAACATCGTTGTTTCTTGCAGTTTTTGCCAATTGAAACAATCGGAATTCTACATTTATCCTATTCTCCTCTGGCCACACCAATTCAGGATCGCGAGCATTCTCGTTGGTAACTTTAGCAGGGATTTGGTATTCGTAATAGTTATCTTGATAATCTGTACCTACTCTTATAAAAGCGTTTACATCACCATCTCTAAGTTGCTCACCCTCGGCATGAATGTACATCCGCAAACGCTTATAAGAACGTACATCATTAAGGGTAGTTTTAAAGACCGCTCTAGCATAACCGTCTCTTAAATTTTTAACCACTACAGATAAAGACTGTTCGTTTTGGCGGGTATCTCCCCTAAAGTTGGAAATGTCTTTTTCGGTAGGGATACCCGGCGGAATCACATAAGGAATAGGCGTACGCGTTCCGTTTTCATCTAAGTTTACAGTACTTACTTCAAGCGTAGAATTATCTAAACCTGGGTTGTTTAATGCAGGATCGGCCAATACTTTTGCAGGTGTGTTTTCTGAGTTAAACCTTCTCCACTCGCCACGCACCAATTGTAAACGGGCAAACCTCAATACGGTTGTATCAGCAAAATCTGTCATAAACATCCGCATAAAGCGTATGGATCTGAAATCTTGGATGTTACCTACTTTGCTTTCAAACTGTGCGATAGGAATTTTAACTTGATACCACGTAACGGTTTCTTTTTCTCCGTTTGCCAAGGTTACGTTAGCATCAACTTTATCCGTTACAAAACCTTGACCCACAATTAAATCTTGGGGACGCATACTTATTCTATACTGAAAATATTCATCGGCTTTGGATGAGTTATTATCTCTATTGACATCCTCACCATCCGGAAGAGCAGTAGAAGCAGAGTTTTCTATCCCAGTTGCCTCTAAAGATTGTTGGGTAGTTTTTGAGTTTCCTTCAGTTCCGTTAAAGTTTTCGTAACGTTTTAAGATACCGGCATTCAGTTGATCCAAATTATCTCCACGGTAATAAACATAATCATCAGATGATGGATCGTTACGAAACTGATTTGCCGCTTGTGGCGCTAACAATGAAGTAACTTGGTTAACTATTGTCTGGTATTTATTCTGCTCGGCTTCATTCGTTAAACCATCTAAACCCACATCCTGAATTATACGGGCATTAGGGTCATTATCAAAAGCTTGTATAACCGGTTGCAATTTGGGTACTCTTCCCCAAACTGTTTCATCCGTTTTTGTTGTGTCACCATCGCTCGGCAAACCATTCTCTAAACTTTTTCGTCCGTCTTTTAAAATATCTTCTGAGATGTTACCAATGTTGAAATATAAATCTCCACCTTGGGCATTATCCTTGCCAATAAACGGATCTAAAACCCAAAACTCGATAAACTCCACATTTAAAGCCTCAAAATCATTGGTTTCAATTTTACGGAACATACCGCCCCAACGGCTTCTTGGATTGCTTAAAGTTCCATCGGTATTTAAACCTGTGGTTGTAAAATTATACGGACCACGCAACATTGGGTAATAAGCCAAATTTAAAGTCGCTAAACTTAATAAGGTACCCGTTGCAGTTTGTTTCAAAGGGAAAACCTCTGTCTCTAAAACTTCCCTTACGTAGTGGTTAGAAAGTTCGTCCTTATTGTTTTTAATATTTTCTGGTGTAAACCTGCTGCTTGTGCTGTAAAAAATTGGATCGATGTTAAAGAAGGATAGCTTTGCCCGATTATATCCATAAGAAAGATCATTGGAGGATTGCGATTCTGGAAACAATTGCGGTGTCCCTGATAATTGCCAAACAGAGGCGCTTTTTAAATCGATAATGGATCTTGCTCCTTCAAAATCATCCAGGTAACTTGTACCTCCGCTATTACCTGCAAAATCTAGAGCTTTTGGGTGGCCGGGGTTAAATTTGGCAAACTCGCCGTTAAAGGTAATGGACGAGGTTTCTTTGGTGGATAAAAACGGTAATTTATCAACCATACGGGTTAAAAACCTAGAATTGGTACTGTAATTTAAATCGAACCCATAAATTTTATTAGAAATGGACTCTTCGCCGAAATTGATTTTTTGGGTAAGCGGTGTTTCTTTTAAACTTAAAAAAGTAGCTCCCATATTGAAGTTATCATTTACCCGATAATCTAACCTTGTCCCGAATAATGATTTCTGCTGAATACCGAAAAGCTCGTTACTTTCTAACCTGATTTTAATCGGTTGCCCGGAGTTTAGCAAAGCATCGTTCAATATTTTAACCCGGCCAATGTTGTAATCAACCGTATAATCTGCGCCTTCTGTAAGTTTTAAGGTACCGGCAGTAACCACTACAGAACCTTCGGGCACATTAATCGCATTCAGCTGAAATTCTGAACTCACTTGTGATTGATAAGTACCTTTGATCACATATCGGTTTAAGCCTGGGAAAAGTTGCTGGGCTACTGTTTTTGTAGAATCATATAAAGGTTGATAAACATATTTATCGATTAAATTCTGCTCTGCGCCGGGCACAAATTGCGATGCTAAATCTGAACCAAAAGGCTCAATCGTTGGAAAAATAATCCGTCCGTTTTGGGCATCAATGGTTAAGCCTTGTAAAAAATCGAAGTAACCATCGGGTTCTTTAGCACCTTGTTGATTCAACCTATCTAAATTAACCACCTGCAACCAAAGCTTGCCATTTAAATTTTGTCCTTCGGTAATCAATGGTTTTTCGATGCCTGCTTTATCATCCAACCTAAAAATATTCAGTCTAAAATCCGACGGACTAATTTGATACGCACCAATAGAATAGATGTTTTTCATCATCAAATCCCAAAGCGGTAAATTGGTTTTTGTGGTTTCGTTTTTAAGTAATTTGTTGTATAAAACCTGCGGATTTTCTGGGGCTACTAATATATCGGTAGAAAATTCACCCACTTGATATTCTACGCCATTTACGCTATAGCGATAGGCTACGGATAAAATTTCGTCAGAATTTAACGCATTATTTAAAGATATGTAACCCAACTGAGGGTTTAAAGTATATTCTCTATCCGTTAATTTACGGGCGTATGTAAGTTTGTTGTAGTTATCAAGCCGCCCAGAACCTTGAAAATAGCTATCTATATCGTTAGAATTTGTTTGCCTTGCAGTTGGCGGGATTTGCTGTAATAAATTGTTGGACTGTTGAGGAAAGCCCTGCGCCGTTGTACCTGCCGGAAGCGCAGAGGTACCACCAGTAAACAAAGCGGTATTGTAAGGTGTGTTTTCGCCCAAATCCAAGAAAGCTAAAACGTCTCTGGAGTCGGTAGTACTGTTGGTTTTGTTGGTTATCCAAACCT
>DASSWV010000141.1:0-5106 GCA_035704545.1 Pelobium sp. | reverse complement strand
ATTTTGGTATTTTAGTAACGGGCAATATTTTCTCGTTTTATCGTTACTATTAATAAATTTGTGATCGCAATTTTTACACATGTTAAAGGAAGAGCGTCAAGCTTATATAATTAAACAAATCAATCTTCACAATAAAGTTCTATCGTCTGATTTAAGCGAGAAGCTTGTTGTTTCTGAAGATACCATCCGCAGAGATTTAAATGATTTAGCCGATGCAGGCAAGATTTTAAAAGTGCATGGTGGTGCTTTATCTAAATCATTCCACTTTCCCTTTCGGGAGACGGATACCTACGCAAAAGATGCAAAAAAAGAGATTGCCCGTAAGGCGTTGAACCTCATCAAAAACGGGATGTTGATATTGGTAAGCGGCGGAACTACCATGATTGAACTCGCTAGGATGATTCCTGAGAAGTTAACCTGTACTTTTTTTACCGTAAGCCCTTTGGTAGCGATAGAGTTGGCAGAACACGCTAACGTAGATGTGATTTTGATTGGAGGTGCTTTATCTAAAAATGCCCAAATAAGCGTAGGTTCAGCGGTTATTAATCAGCTTATTGATATTAAATTTGACCTTTGCCTACTCACTGCTAGTAGTTTTTCTATAAAAGATGGTGTCACGGATTCTGACTGGGAGGTGGTTCAAATCAAAAAAACCATGGTAAAAGCGTCCAGTAAAACAGCGATTATAGGTATTGCAGAGAAACTGGAAACTACTCAGAAATTAAAGGTTTGTGACATCAGCGATCTTGATTACTTAATAACAGATTTAAAACCCGGAGACGAAAAATACGCAGTTTACTCTGAAGTAATTACTGTTGTTTAGTATCAAGTTAAAATGTAAAAGTAAAAAGTATACATCCTGTTAAGATGTCAAACAATTTACAATCACATTTTATAATGTTTTAAGCTTTCGCTAATGGTTTTTCTCCTCGGTTGCTACTGATTATCAACAAGCAAATAATAGTGATCACTGCGTTAATAATAATTAGCTCAAAACCTACTGCGTAATCAAACCAGGCTTTAGAATTTAAATCTACTATAAAAGTAAGTATCGGTGCTAAAACACAGATAAACGGCACCAGCTTATCTTTAACCGACCTTGAATTCATCATTCCGAAAGCAAACAAACCTAACAAGGGTCCATAGGTATATCCGGCGGCTTTAAAAATGGCATTTACCACAGAATCGTCATTGATAATTTTAAACACCAGCACCACGCAAAAAATCAAGAACGAAAAGCCAATGTGCACTAAGTGCCGTGTGTTAATCAATTTCTTAGAGTTATAATCAGCATTTTTGTTAAAGCCTAAAAAGTCCACACAAAAAGCGGTTGTTAGTGCCGTTAAAGCAGAATCTGTTGTTGCAAAAGTGGCAGCCGTTAAACCTAACATAAAAATGGTGGCCGGTAAAGCTCCTAAATAATTTAAAGCAATTTCTGGGAAAAGATGATCTGGTGTTGCCAATAAAGAGGTAACAATTCCGTTTGCGTCGGCATAGATATATAACAAAGCACCAACGCTTAAGAAAAACAAATTCATCAACACAAAAATCCCGGTAAAAGTGAGCATGTTCTTTTGTGCTTCGCCGATGTTTTTACAGCTCAAGTTCTTTTGCATTAAGTCTTGATCTAAACCCGTCATGGCGATCGTAATAAATATCCCACCTAAAAACTGTTTTACAAAATGGTTTCTGTTTTCTGCAAAGTTATCCCAAAAAAAGATTTGAGAATATGAGCTTTCTTTTACGGCTTCAAAGGTTTGGGCAATGTTTAAGTCTAAACTCTCAGAAATAAAATAGATAGAAAGCACCACCGATGACAATAGGAACACAGTTTGCAAAGTATCTGTTATAATGATGGTTTTAAGCCCTCCTTTAAAAGTGTAAGACCAAATTAAAGCCAAGCAAATAACAATGGTAAGCCAAAATGGCACCTCCCAAGCATCAAAAATAAATTTCTGTAGCACAATTGCAACCAAGTACAGCCTGAAAGCAGAACCAATAATCCGAGAAATCAAGAATATCATGGAACCCGATTTGTAGCTCCAAAAACCCAATCGTTCTTCCAAATAAGTGTATATTGAAATCAAGTTTAAGCGGTAGTACAATGGCAACAAAACAGTGGCTATCAATATAAAACCAACCGCGTTACCCAACACAAACTGAAAATAACCGAATGCACTTTGCTCCACCGCACCTGGCACCGAGATAAAAGTTACCCCAGAAAGGGCAGTACCAATCATCCCGAAGGCTACAAAATACCACCGGGAGTTTCTATTGGCAATAAAAAAGCTCGAATTATCAGAGGAGCCTTTAGACGTGAAATAGGATATTGCGATTAACGCCGCAAAGTAAACAACTAAGAAAGAAAGCAATAAAATGGGGTTCATAATAAAATTTAAAGGCTAATGCGACTTTTGAAATTTTCAATTGATTTTCTTACACTACCATACTCTTTTAACAAAGTAGCGGCATAGGTTTCATCTGCACCAGTTTCTGCCATAATCATTTTAACGCCACGGGCTACCAATTTTTTGTTGGTCAATTGCATATCAACCATTTTGTTTCCTTTAACTTTTCCCAGTTTAATCATCACGGCAGTACTCAGCATGTTTAGCACCAATTTTTGGGCAGTACCAGACTTCATTCTGGTAGAACCAGATACAAATTCGGGACCTACCACCACTTCTACTGGATATTTCGCTTCCTTTGCCACCGGGCTACCATTATTACAAACAATACAACCGGTAGTAATCTCATGCAAATTAGCTTGGCGCAAGCCACCGATAACATAAGGCGTTCCTCCCGAAGCAGCTATGCCCACCACTACATCTTTTTTATTGACATTGAACTTTAACAAATCTTTCCAAGCCTGCTCCATGTCATCTTCTGCAAACTCCACTGCTTTTCTTATAGCGCCTTCGCCTCCGGCAATAATTCCTACAATGCGATCAAACGGAACGCCAAAAGTTGGCGGACATTCAGATGCATCCAATACGCCTAAACGACCACTTGTTCCGGCTCCGATATAAAACATCCGACCACCTTCTTCCATTTGCGAAGCCGCCACCTTTACTAAGGCTTCAATTTGAGGAATTACCTTGGCAACAGCAGCAGTTACCGAACTGTCTTCTTTATTGATATTTAATAAAATATCTGAGACAGACATTTTTTCTAAATCGTTGTAATTCGACTCTTTCTCTGTCGTAATATCCATATATTTTTATTAACTCTGTAATTATTTTTAAACTAACTTTTCATCTTGATTTCCGCAGTAATTACAAAACAGCTCATTTTCTTTTTGTAGTAACTTGGTTAGATGCGCCGCTTTCGTTTTTTATTCTGTCTAAAGCAGTAACCGCATATTTATATCTTACTTTTTTCTTTACTGATTGATCTTCGAACGAAACTGAATCGTTATAAACAACCTTTAAAATTTGGTTTGGATTGTTGATGTCGATTTTTTGAGACGCTTCCGCCCGATAAATCACATACCCATAAGCCGTGTCGCCGTCTCTAACCTGCAATGGCTTTTGCCAACTTAACGTTACTCCTTCTTTATTTCGGATCGCTTTTAAGCTGATAGGTACTGCTGGAGGTATATCATCTATCCAAGGCATGGTTGGAGGTAAAGCAATATTTGTATAGAGATTTTTCCTTAAAGAATCCTGAAAACTTCCGATGTTGTTAGTTACTGATTTTGAACTAAAAAACACGCTTCCTTGTATATTCTGGTTTTTCCGTAAGTACCTGATTTGGTTGGGCATCTGTTGTGGATCATCCCACCCATTTGCTTTTTGATTTAAGCGGTAAATTCCATGTCCAATGTAAATATGTTTCCCAAAAGAGTTTTTAGCCCACCAATCTGTTAGTTTTTCATAAGCCGCTGGTGCGTAACCGAAAGGGAAATAAATCTGAGGATTCACATAATCTAACCAGCCTTTTTCTGTCCATTTATAAACATCGGCGTAAAGCGAACTGTAGCCAGAAAAACCATTAGAATCAGACCCACGTGGATCTTCTTTCAGGTTTCGCCAGATTCCAAATGGACTTATCCCGAATTTCACATAATTTTTGACATGATGTACACTATCTGAAACAGCCTTTATCAAAAGATCTACATTATCTCTTCTCCAGTCTTCAATGTTTTTGTGCCCGCGTTTATCTGATGCAAAAGTTAGGCTATCTGGCAAAGGTGTTTTACCGGGGTAAGGGTAAAAATAATCGTCGAAATGCACACCGTCAATATCGTATTGCCTAACCACATTGGTTACCACTTTGTTAATGTAAGCCCTTACCTCTGGCAAAGCCGGATTAAAATACTTTTTACCGCCGTAGCTAAAAACCCATTGTGGGTGCGTGTTGGTTATATGATTTTTACTGAGCGATAAAGTGTCACCATCAGTAGTGGCTCTGTAAGGGTTGAACCAAGCATGAAGTTCCATTCCTCGCTGGTGAGCCTCTTTTATAGCAAACTCAAGCGGATCATAAAAAGGCATGGGTGTTTTCCCTTGTGTGCCACTTAAAACTGCCGACCATGGCTCGCTACCCTTTGCATACAAGGCATCTGCCGCAGGTCTTACCTGAAAGAAAATAGCATTAATGTTGTTTTTTTGATGCTCATCTAAAATAGAAATTAACTCTTGTTGCTGTTTTTCTGATGATAAGCCGGGTTTAGATGGCCAGTCGATATTTGCAACCGTTGCCAACCAAACTGCTCTAAACTCTCTTTTTGAAGAGCTTTGATTTTGTTGCGCAAAGGAAAGTTGGGCGCAACATGCTAAAATTATATGCAAAAGAAAGATACGTTTCTTTGTCATCGTAAAAATCTGCTTATTAAATAAAATTGATCCGTCTTAATCTAAGTATGTGGTGCTTAATACGTCACTTCCCATTTCAACAACGGTTTATTGCCGTTAATGTCTTGGTAAAATCGCAAATCATTATACTGTTTTTAGTTAGAAAAGATTTATTATTTTAACTCTATCAAATCAGATGGTTCACTCTCTTTGCTATCAACATTTAATGTTGAAACAGAATAGAACCCTTTATTAGTTAGTGAGATCGTATTTAGTTCAGTTATTACCAATACTTTTCCTACTTTCTTCG
>DASSWV010000458.1:0-3980 GCA_035704545.1 Pelobium sp. | reverse complement strand
CGCTAGTCCTTCACCGTCATCCATGTGGCAATTGCTACAATGGGTGTCGTAAATTGTTTTGCCACTGGAGTAATAGCTTTGAAATTTGATAGTCTCCTGGTTACAGGCGTTAAAAAAAATGATGATAGTAAATCCGCAAAGAATAAAAGGAATTAACAGCTTTCTCATTATTCTGCAGATCTGTATTCGTTAAGCAAGATGTCTATATCGTTTTTTAAGTTTTCAACCTGTTGTTTGTCAGTTCCGTCGTAAGCACCTCTGATCCTTTTTTGTTTATCTACCAATATAAAGTAGCCCGAATGTTCCACGCCTCCAGGAATGTCTGCGTTTTCTTCCGCATAGTTCATATAACCGTTTCTGGCCAGGCTATACACGGTATCTCTGTCGCCTAACAAAAAACTCCATTGGGTGCCTTCCACACCTAATTTATCGGCATATTTTTTCAGAACAGGGATGGTGTCATGCTTAGGGTCAATGGTATGTGACAGAAACCTGACTTCATTATTCCCTTCGTATTTTCTATAAACCGAAAGCATATTTTTACTCATAATGGGGCATATAGAAGGGCAGGAGGTAAAAAAGAAATCGGCAACATATATGCTGTTTTTCAACGAATCATTGTTGATGATGACGCTATCTTGGTTAACAAAACTAAAATTTGGAATGGTTTGATAAAAAGTATCGGTTTTTAGCTCGCCATCTTCCATTCTATCGATTGTTTGCATTTCACCGAGAATTGGTAATTTTTTTCCATTTTGACCACATGAAATTATCAGGATACATAGTGAGAAAATTAGGATGTAATTTAAAACTTTCATTATTTCGAGTTCATTTTTCATTAAGATTATACTTCGTGACTGGTAATTATTTTTCATCAAGATTTTTCAAGTCTAGCTTCTTAATTCTAACCTCTCAAATCTTCCTACAAAATTCTCAACTTCGCAAATTTCAACAATAATTGCTTTTGACCAATTTCTTTAAAAAAGATGGTTGCTTTAACATCTTGTTTACTGCCTTCTAAAGTTAACACCTTACCGTAGCCAAATCGTTCATGCTCAACTTCATGCCCAACTTGTAGGTTAGAAGTGTCGCTAGGAGCGAAGCCTTCACTCGGAACATGAGCTTTTGCCAATAAAGAGGTGGTTTTTAAAGGTTTAGTTGCAGGTTTAGGTTTGGAGTATACATCGCCTTGAGCTTGCGTAAAACTTGATTTACTTTGCCATTGCGTACGTTCATCATCAAAACTTCCGCTATTTGCAACGGATGGTTTCTTTGTGATCTCGATTTCTAAATATCTTGGGTCAATTTCATCTAAAAAACGCGAAGGCTCGCAATTGATTAATGTGCCAAACTTAAAACGCGAGGTAGCGTAGCTGATGTGCAATTTTTTTTCTGCCCGGGTTACCGCCACATAAAAAAGCCGACGTTCTTCCTCTAAATCTGCCCGTGAGTTTAATGCCATTTGCGATGGGAAAAGGTTTTCTTCTAACCCAACAATGTAAACCTGAGGAAACTCTAAACCTTTAGAGGAGTGGATGGTCATCAAAGAAACAGTGTCTTTATTGTCGCCCTTGTCGTTGTCATCATTGGTCAGTAAAGCAACATCCTGCATAAAGACATCTAAACCTCGGTCTTCAATATCTTCTCGTTCAGAAAACTCTTTGATTCCGTTTAGCAGTTCTTGGATGTTTTCGTATCTGCTTACCCCTTCAACAGATTTGTCATCGTACAAATCTTTTAACAAACCGGATTGTTGTGCAATATGCAAAGCGGTATCATATGCAGTGTTGTTTTTAGCAGTTACCGTAAAGCTTTGGATTGCAGTGGCAAAATTACTTACGGCAACCGCAGCTCTGTTATCTAAATGACTATGTGCTTCACAAATGATATCAAAAAGTGTTTTGTTCTCTTTATCAGCGGCTAAAATGATTTTATCTAAAGTAGTTTTTCCAATACCCCGAGCAGGATAATTGATTACGCGTTTAAAAGCTTCTTCGTCCGCAGGGTTAAAGGTCAACCTGAAATAAGCGATTAAATCTTTAATTTCCTTACGCTGATAAAAAGAAGTTCCACCGTAAATTTTATAAGGAACGCCGAGTTTTCTTAGCGCTTCCTCCATTGAACGCGATTGGGCATTGGTACGGTAAAGGATGGCAAAATCAACCCAATTCAAGTTTTTATCTGCTCTTTCTTGGGAGATGGACTCTGCAACTTGTTTCCCTTCTTCGTTATCAGAAAAAGAACGGCTTATTTTTATTTTGTCACCCATCTCGTTATCAGAGAATACATTTTTTTCTAGCTGGTTTTTATTATTTGCGATGATACTGTTGGCAATGTTTACGATGTTTTGTGTGGAGCGGTAGTTTTGTTCGAGTTTAAAAACCTTGACATCCGGATAATCTTTTTGGAAGTTGAGGATGTTTTGAATGTTTGCGCCCCTAAAAGCGTAAATACTTTGTGCATCATCGCCCACCACACATAAATTCTCTCTTACTGCAGCTAATTTTTTTACAATTAAATATTGAGAAAAATTGGTGTCCTGGTACTCATCCACCATCAGGTATTTAAATTTTTGCTGATACTTATTCAATACAGATGGGTGTTCTTTTAACAAAACGTTGGTTTTAAACAACAAATCGTCAAAATCCATCGCACCGGCTTTAAAGCAGCGATTCACATAGGTCTCATAAATCTTTCCTAAAAACGCTCTTCCAGATGTAAAGTCATCCGCTTGAATTTGCTCGTTTTTTTGGTATTCAGCTACAGAAATTAAGTTGTTTTTAGCCATCGAAATTCGGCCATATACATAGTTAGGATGGTAGAGCTTATCGTCTAAGCTCATTTCCTTCAAAATAGTTTTAACCAGACTTTTACTATCGTCCGTATCGTAAATAGTAAAATTATTAGGATAACCGATGTGCTGTGCTTCTACGCGTAAAATCTTTGCAAAAACTGAGTGGAAAGTACCCATCCAAATGTTTTTGGCTTCTGCACCAATTACCGTAGTGATACGGTTACGCATTTCTTTTGCGGCCTTATTGGTGAAAGTTAATACTAAAATATGGAAAGGATCAACACCTTTGTTGATCAAATGTGCCACGCGGTAAGTAATCACTCTGGTTTTTCCTGATCCTGCACCAGCGACAATCATCACTGGGCCTTCCGTTTGTTCAACTGCTTCTCTTTGGGTAGGGTTTAATCCTGCTAAATAATCCAAACTGTATCCTGATTTTAATAAACCCAAAAGTAAAAAAAATGAGGCGGAGATTTTAGTTCCGCCTCATTTTAAGTTTTTAACAAAAAGCTTTATTAGCCTAATCCATGTTTGCTGGAATCATGAAGTGCCTCGTTAATGTTCATTATTTTCTCGTCAATATCATCTACACATTTTTTTATTTGAGGCGCCACTTCATTACTTTCAACCATTTGGTCTTCCACCAACATCATTAGGCCTTTTAAAGTTGCCACAGGGCCTCTAATTTGATGGGAGAGGTGCGAGGAATATTCGGATAATTTTTGGTTTTTGATGATTAGATCTTTTGTGCGCTCTGCTATCAGTTCCTCCAGTTGTTGATTAATCCGGTCAACATTGTTTTTCTGTTGAACTACTTCCTCATTTAATAGCGTAAGCTTATCATTAGACAGTTTCGATTTTTTATTGTTTCTGATTAAAAGAAAAATAACGAAGAAACAAAGTACAGCTACAACACCAATAGCAAAAGCTAGTTTTTTTGCATTTCTTTGAGCTTGGATGGTAAGCTCATTTTCTTTTTGAATTTGTTCTTGGTTGAGTGTTTTTTGGATGAGGTTGATGTTGGAAGTTATAGTTGTTGTGTAGTTTATGCTATCAAGTATATTTACCTGTCTTAAATAATGGAGCGCTTTTTTATAATCTTTTCGTTTCGCTTCCAATTCATACCTGATAAAAGTTAAATCGTAGAATTTTTTTTTGTCATGGGTTAATTTCGCCAATGCAAGAC